>NZ_RAWD01000122.1:0-25447 GCF_003612065.1 Corallococcus sp. CA047B | reverse complement strand
CGTCCGCCCTTCACTCACGCGCGCCCTCGCTGGCGACGCGAACAGGAGCCCCTTGCCATGAGCACGCCCAACGACCGCCCGCTGCACTTCGACACGCTCGCGCTGCACGCCGGCTATTCGCCCGACCCCACCACCGGGTCGCGCGCGGTGCCCATCTACCAGACGACCAGCTACCGCTTCCGCGACGCGGACCACGCCGCCGCCCTCTTCGGTCTCAAGGAGTTCGGCAACATCTACACGCGCATCATGAACCCCACGACGGACGTGTTCGAGAAGCGCATCGCCGCGCTCGAAGGCGGCGTGGGCGCGCTCGCCGTAGCGTCCGGACAGGCCGCGCAGACGCTGGGCATCCTCAACATCCTCAAGAACGGGGATGAGATCGTCTCCGGCGCCAGCCTCTACGGCGGCACCTACAACCTCTTCAAGGTGACGCTGCCGCGCCTGGGCATCACCACCCGCTTCGTGGACTCCAACCGTCCGGAGTCCTTCCGCGAGGCCATTGGCCCCAAGACGAAGGCGCTCTACCTGGAGTCGCTGGGCAACCCGCGCCTGGACGTGCCGGACTTCGACGCCATTGGCGCCATCGCGCGTGACGCCGGCCTGCCCCTCTTCGTGGACAACACCGCGCTGTCCCCCGCCCTCTTCAACCCGCTGCGCCACGGCGCGCACATCGTGCTGCACAGCGCGACGAAGTACATCGGCGGTCACGGCACCTCCATTGGCGGCGTCATCGTGGATGGTGGCAACTTCCCCTGGGAGAACGGGAAGTTCCCCGAGCTGACCGAGCCCAACCCCGGCTACCACGGCCTGCGCCTGCGCGAGGCCTTCGGGCCCGCGGCCTTCATCCTCAAGGCCCGCCTGGAGGGCCTGCGCGACCTGGGCCCCGCGCTCAGCCCCTTCAACGCGCACGCGTTCATCCTGGGCCTGGAGACGCTGCGCCTGCGCCTGGAGCGCCACTCGCAGAACGCGCTCTCCGTGGCGAAGTGGCTCCAGACGCACAAGAAGGTGGAGTGGGTGCGCTACCCGGGCCTGGAGACCGACCCCGCGTTCACCAACGCGAAGAAGTACCTGAAGGGCGGCTTCGGCGGACTCGTCACCTTCGGCGTGAAGGGCGGCTTGCCCGCGGGACGCCGCGTGATTGACGGCGTGAAGCTGTGGAGCCTGCTCGCGAACATCGGCGACACGCGCTCGCTCATCATCCACCCCGCGTCCACGACGCATGAGCAGCTGTCGCCGGAGGAGCGCGCCAGCACGGGCGTCACCGACGACCTGGTGCGGCTGTCCGTGGGCCTGGAACACCTGGACGACATCCTGGCCGACCTGGACCAGGCGTTGAACGCGGCCTGACGCCATGCGACCCGTGAGGAATCCCGTGGACATCCCCGCGCGCGCGGAAACGCCGCGCGTCTTCGACCTGTCACTGCCGGACCTGCCACTGGAGGCCGGGGCTCGCGTGGCCCCCCATCTGGTGCGCGGCTGGTGGTGGGGGCCCCCGGAGGACCTCGCGTGGTTGCAGTCGCGCTCGCGCGTGCACTCGGATGAGGCGACGCGCGCGGGCAGGCTTCAGGTCGTGCGGCGCTCCGCATCCGAGCTGCGGGACGCCGCCACCGACGCACGTCGCAACGGCCCGCGACGCGCGCCCGACCCCGTGCCCACCGTGCTGGTGGTGCACGCGCTCACCGGAGACATGAACGCAGGAGGCGAAGGCGGCTGGTGGGAGCCCGTCATCGGGCCGGGCCGCCCGCTGGACCCTTCGCGCGTGCGCCTCCTGTGCTTCAACAACCTGGGCTCCTGCTACGGCACCTTCGGCCCCGCGGACGAGGGCTTCCCCCAGCGCACCGACGACACGCGCTTCGGCCCGTCGCCCGTGCTGGCCAAGGGCGACCTGCGCCTGGATGAGCGCAGCCTCCCCGCCACAATTACACCGTGGGATCAGGCGCGCTCCATCCTCGCCGCGCTGGATGCGCTGGGTGTGGAGGAGGTGGCGCTCGTCACCGGGGGCTCGCTGGGCGGGATGATCGTGCTGTGCCTCGCGGCGCTCGCGCCGGAGCGCTTCCAGCGCATGGTGCCCATGGCCACGGCGGAGTCCGCTTCCGCGTGGGTGGTGGGCTGGAACCATGTGGCCCGGCAGGCCATCCTGTTGGATCCGGAGTACCCCGAGTCCCCACGTCGCGGCCTGGAGCTGGCGCGTCAGCTTGCGACGCTCACCTACCGCGCGGAGGCCGGACTGGACGCGCTCCAGAAGCGTCCGCAGACGTGGTCGTCACGGGCGCTGTATCCGGTGGAGAGCTACCTGGAGCACCAGGGCGCGAAGCTGGAGGCGCGCTTCGACGCCCGCTCCTACCTGGCCCTGCTGGGCGCCATGGACCACCACGACCTGGCGCGCGTGCCCACGCCCCGCGGAGGTCCCGGCCTGGACCGCATTCGCGCGAGCACGTTGGCCATCGGCATCGACCGCGACCAGCTCTTCCCGCCCGAACACATGGTGACGCTGTCCCGGCGCCTGCGCGCGCAGGGTCTCCACGCCGAATACGCGGCGCTGTGCAGCGTGCACGGCCACGACGGCTTCCTCATCGAATGGGACGCGCTCGCGCCCCTGCTGCTGCGCGCCCTTGCCCTGCCACCGGGCGTGGGCCGCGACGCCCGCATTCCTTCTCCTGCCGGCGTCCGCGCCCGGAAGACTTCATGACCGCCCCCGTGAGCATCACCCGCTACGCGCCGTTCCTCCTCGACAACGCCCTGGGCCTCGCGTCCGTGGCCACGCACCTGTCGCGCCGCGACGCGGGCACCACCCGCGCCGCCATCGTGTCCTCGCCGCCCTGGCTCTCCACCGGCCTGGAGGCCGCGCTGTCCATCGCGTTGAAGGGCAACTCCACGCTGGCCCGGCAGGAGCTGGACGGTCTCCTCGCGCGCGGACTGCTGATGCTGGAGGAGGCCGAGCGCCGGCTGGGCGCGCCTCCAGGCTCCACGTCGGTGGAGGCGCACGGCACGCGCTCGTTGGCGTCGCTGCTGGAGCCCGCGCGTCGCGCGTTGGATGGAGCCAGCCTCGTGCGCGAGCGGCGGCCGGCGCTGGAGGACGTGGTGCGTGGCACGGGCGAGCGGCTGACGGCGGCGCTGCTGGGGCGGCTGCTGGGCGCGCGGGGCGTGCCCTCGCTGGAGGTGGACGCGGCGGACTGGACGGTGACGGACGGGGAGCCCGGACAGGCGCGCGTGAACCGGGAGCACACCCGTGCGCGCGTGGCGACGCTGCGTCCCGCGTGGGAGGGACGTTTGACGTTGCACGCGGGCGGACGGGGCGTGTCGCTCGACGGGCGCTCCACGACCCTGGGCACGGGTGGCGCGGACGAGACGGCGGCGGTGCTGGCCGTGCTGTTGGGCACGCCGCTGACCTTGTGGACGGACGTTCCCGGCGTGATGACGGCGGATCCGCTGCATGTCGCGGATGCGCGGCCGGTGCCACACCTGAGCTACACGGAGGCGCTGGAGCTGGTGTACCTGGGCCTGCCCACGCTGCACCCTCGCGCGCTGTCCACGCTGCGGGACGCGGACATCCCGCTGCGCGTGCGCCACCTGCAACACCCCGACGAGCCCGGCACGCTCATCGACGTGCCCGGCGCGGGGGACGGCAGCGTGCCCACGTGCGTGGTGTCGCTGGAGGACCTGGCGCTGCTGGGCCTGGAGGGCGGGACGGAAGAGGCGGCGCGGCCGGTGGGGCCTCGCGCGTTGCAGGCCCTGGAGGCCGCGGGCATCGACGCGTGGATGGCGGCGCAGTCCTCTCCGGGGCGTTCGGTGGCGGTGGTGCTGCACCGGGTGCATGCGGCCCGCGCGGAAGAGGTGCTGCGGCGCGAACTGGCGCCGGAGTTGGAGCGGGGCGCGCTGCTGCCTCCCCAGGTGCGCGCGCCGGTGACGCAGGTGGCGCTGGTGGCGGAGGCGATGGGCCAGGGCGCCAACGTGGCCGGACGCCTGTTCCAGCCGCTGGGAGCGCTGGGCATCAACGTGCGCGCCATCGCGCAGACGGCCAGCGCGCGCTCCATCTCCTTCATCGTGGATGGAGGGGAGACGGCGCTGACGGTGCGCACGGTGCACGCGGCCTTCCACTTCGCCCATGAGGAGGTGAGCCTGCTGGTGCTGGGCCATGGCGTGGTGGGCAGCCAATTGTTGGAGCAGCTGCGCACGCTGCAACAGACGCTGGCGCAGGCGCACGGCATCCAGCTCAACCTGGTGGGGCTCGCGGACAGCCGGCGGGTGCTCTTCTCGCCAGAAGGCATCCCGCTGAGTCAGTGGCGCGAGCGCATCGAAGCGGTGCCCGAGGGTGCGTCCCCGCCCGTGGTGCAGGCGCTGCTGGAGCCGCTGCGGCGGCTGCCGGTGCCGGTGTTGGTGGACTGCACCGCGGCGGACGGCATGGAGGCGCTGTACCTGGAGGCGTTCCGCAGCGGCATCCACGTGGTGGCGGCGAACAAGAAGCCGCTGACGCAGCCGCGCGAGGTGTGGGAGCGGCTGCGGAGCACCGCGCACCTGAACCACCGCGCCTACCACTACGAGACGACGGTGGGCGCGGGCCTGCCCGTCATCCAGACGCTGAAGGACCTGGTGCGCACGGGGGACCGGGTGCACGGGGTGGAGGGTTCGTTCTCCGGAACGCTCGGCTACCTGAGCCAGCAGTTGATGGACGGCGTGCCGCTGTCGAAGGCGGTGCGCACCGCGCGCGAGAAGGGCTTCACGGAGCCGCACCCGCGCGAGGACCTGGCGGGCACGGACGCCGCGCGCAAGGCGCTCATCCTCGCGCGTGAGCAGGGCCTGGAGCTGTCGATGGAGGACGTGGAGGTGGAGCCCTTCGTGCCGCGCGAGTACCTGGAGGAAGTGGACGTGGAGCGCTTCCTCTCCGGCCTGGAGAAGCTGGACCGGACGTTCACGTCGCGCATCGAGGGCCTGCGCGCGGAGGGCAAGGTGCTGCGCTATCTGGCGCGCATCGACCCGTCCGCGAAGGACGGGCCGGTGCTGCGCGTGGGCCCGGTGGCCGTGTCCAAGGAGCACCCGGCGACGCGGCTGCGCGGCTCGGAGGCGTTCGTGGCCTTCTCCACGGAGCGCTACGCGGACCACCCGCTGCTGGTGCAGGGCGCGGGCGCGGGCGGCCCCGTCACGGCGGCGGGCGTGCTCGCGGACATCCTGAAGATTGCCCAGGGACTGCGCGGGCGGTGACGGCGGCGGGCCGGCGCAGGGGGCCGGTTCAAGGGCCCACTCACCGCGCGGAGATGCCGTTTCGCGGCAACGGCTTGCGCTCCTGGCGCGGCCTACTTCCGGGACCGCGTCTTCTTCGCGGAAGGAGATGGCTTCCCCTTCCCAGCCGTCTTCCTCGCGGTCGTCTTTCCTGAGGCAAGAGGGCGCTTCGCGGACGCGCCCTTCTTCACTCCGCCCCGGGACTTCACGGGCGCGGACTTCGCGCCGCGCGCCGCGCTCTTCTTCACCCCGCGCGCCCCTCCGACGGGCCCGGCCTTCTTCAGGTCCGCCGCGCCCTTCTCCGCGAGTCCCGGCTCCAGGGAAGGCGCCTCCTCTGCCCCCCCATTGCCCGCGGGCTCGCGCTCCAGGGAACCCGACCGGCTCACCGCCACCTTCCTGCCGGAGAAGGCATTCCAGCCCTCCAGGACGTGCGTCCACCGCGCCAGCAGCTCCTCGCGGACGCCCGCATCCGGAAGCCCCTCCGCGTGCAGCGCCACGGTGATGCCGTGCACGGAGGGAATCAGGCGCAGCTGGACGGTGCGGGCCCGGCTCCACCCATCGCGCTCCAAGCGCAGGCGCAACTGCTTCGCGGGGACGCACCGCACCACCGTCACGCGGGTCCCATCCGGAAGCGAGAGCGCCGCCCCTTGCTTCAACGGCCCATGGAGCGTGCCCACCCAGCGAGCCAGTCCCGGGCCTTCGCCCCACCCCTGCCACGCGACGTCCGCCCCCACCGAGAAGGAGCGACGGACTCCTGCCTGGAATCCAACCTTCGCGGTCTGCCCTGTCGGCATTTATCGGTTTCTCCCGGTAGTCTGGTTTCCTTCCCTTTCACGGAAAGGATTGCCAGATGAACCGACTTCTTAGGGGTGTGTCGCTCACCGGAGCAATGCTGCTGGCCGCATGCGGGGGCACGGAATCGTCTCCCGGACAGGAGCCCGCCGTGGACCAGGTGGAGCAGGCCATCGCGCCTCCCAGTTGCGGCGTCGATCCCAGCCTCTCCGTCACCTACTACAGCAACTCGTCGAAGACCGTCGAAGTGGGCTGGCGCGACTGCAAGTGCGATGGCACCGAGATCAACGCGGGCCAGAAGACACCCTATTGGAGGACCTTTTCCCTCGGACCGAACTGCCCGCATCCCTGAGTGTCGGCACGCGACCGCGTCCTTCAGGGCGCGGTCACCCGGTGGGGCGGTAGCCCGGCATGAGGAAGTTGTCGTGGTCCGCGTACGCGGGCGCCTCCGCCTCACCGGTGAAGGCGCGCAGGACGCAGTACTCCGGGTAGGACGCCTGGATGGTGACCTGGTCCCCCGCCTGGAACACCACGTCCCCGTGCGGGTGCAGCGTCTCCTCCGCGCCCCGGATGAGCGACAGGGCCAGCCCGCCGAAGCGGTCGCGCACCTGGGACACGTTCAGGCCCGGCAGGCCGTCACGCACCACGAACAGCGACACCACCATCAGGTGCTTGCCAATGCGGAACGAGTGCACGAGCCGCGGGTCCAACGCCGCCAGCGCCATCGCGGGCGCGGCCAGCGAGGAGCTGGACAGGGCCTCCGCCTTGAACGTGTCGCGCACCTTCGCGCCCAGGTCGTCGTCGAACAGGCGGATGACCACGCGGATGCCCGGGTTGAGCCGCCGCGCGTCCAGCGCGATGTTCAGGTTCGCCAGGTCGTCGTCCGTGGCGCAGACGATGGCGGACGCCTTCTTCACGTGCGTGCGCGGCAGGCACAGCGGGCTGCGCGTGTCGTCGATGAGCAAGGGCACGTTCTCATCGCGCAGCGCGGACACGAACGTCGCGTCCTCGCGCTTCTCCACCACCACCACGTCCTTGCCCATCTCCCGCAGCTGCGTCACCACGCGGTAGCCCACGCGCCCCGCCCCGCACACCACGACGTGGCCCTTCATCGTTTCGGACACCACGGTGACCCACTCCTTGTCGTTCTTGTGCCGGGCGAAGAAGAGGTACGCGAAGCGCACCACGCCATCCACCACCAGCGCGATGCTGATGGGCGGGATGAGGATGTTCAGGCTCTCCACCAGCCAGTCGCTGACGTACGGCAGCGACGGCTGCCCGAAGAGCAGGAAGTAGACGTGGTGCAGCGCCTCTCCGTAGGAGATGCGGTCACCCCCCGGCCCCACGTAGCGCGCCTGGTACAACAGCGGCCCCAGCCCGAAGATGGCCACCGCCAGCAGCAACGTGCTGCGGAACCTGCGCGACAGCGCGCGCAGGTAGCGCAGGTCCACCATCAGTCGCGCGGAGAGGCTCTTCATGCGCCCGAGAGCCTACGCCGCCGGGGTGATGTCCGTGGAGGCTTCCGACTTCGCGCGGCGCTTCTCGATGAGCCACACCGCCAGCACGCCCAGCTCGTAGCAGAGCAGCATGGGGCCGGCCATCAGCGACAGGTTCACCACGTCGCCCGTGGGCGTCAGGATGGCCGCCGCGATGAGGCACACCACGAACGCGTGGCGCTGGTAGCGGAAGAGCCACTTCGACTGCACCACCCCGACGATGCCCAGGAGCGCCATCACCAGCGGCAGCTCGAAGATGACGCCGAAGGCGAGGATGAGCAGCAGCACCAGCGACAGCTGCTCGTTCATCGTCAGCATGGGGCGCGTCCAGCGCGCGGCTTCCGCCTCCGCGTGGCCCCGGGCCAGCTCCTTCTGCAGCCGCCACAGGCCGGACATCTCCTCCGCGCGCGTGGGGGCCACGCCCGCGAGCAGGCTCGCCGCCTGGTCCATGGCCGCCTCCGACGTGGCGTAGTCCTGCCGGCCGTAGGCGTTCACCGCCTCCACCCGCTTCTCCACCGCCGCGCGCAGCACGCCGCGCGCGGGGGCGCCCAGCCCGTCCGACGCCGCGTCCAGCAGCTCGCCCAGGCCCTTCAGGCGCGCCGTCAGCTCCACGCTCTTCGCGGTGGCGACCTCCGGGTCCTTCACCTGGCCTTCACCGGCGGCCGTCAGCGCGGCGCTGGTCTCTTTCGCCAGGTGGCCGGCGCGCTCCACCTCGCCAATGCGCAGGAAGCGCAGCGCGTCCTCGCCGCCCAGGCGCGCCGTGTCCACGCGCTGCTCCAGGGCGAGCGTCTCCTCCTCGCTCAGGAGGAACTTGAACATGGAGGGCAGCACCAGGAAGTAGCAGAACAGCGAGCCCACGATGAAGGCCACCGAGCCCAGCACCACGAAGGGCGACGCGTACTTGCGCTCCTCCGGGTAGAGCCCCGGCGCCACGAAGCCCCAGATCTGCCAGAGGATGACGGGCGTGGTGAGGAAGATGCCGCAGTACACGCCCACCTTCATCAGCACGTTGATTTCTTCGATGCCGGATGTGTAGACGAGCGAGCGCCCGTCCGCGGGCAGCGCATCGAGCACCGGCCGCATCAGCAGTCCGAAGATGGGCTTGGCGAAGATGAGCGACACGGCGCCCAGCACGAGCACCGCGAGCGAGCACTTCACGAGCCGCGAGCGCAGCTCCGTCAGGTGCTCCGACAGGCTCATGCGCAAATCGTTGAAATCAACCCCTTGGCGGTTCAGGGCTCAGCTCCGTTTCGGCGCGTTGCGCGCCACCGTGCCCGGAATGGGGGCGAGTTGCGGAAGGCCATCCGGACCCAGGCGCGGCTCCACCCCAGCGGCTTCACCCTCCGCTTCGGCGCCGGTCGCGGGTAAAGCCTCGGGAAGCGCCGCCATCGTCAGGGGCGCGGCCCCGGCGTCCGCAGACGACTCCGACGCCGCTTCGGGAGCGGGCAGCCGCGCGGGGTCCAGGGACTCGGTGAGCGACGGGGAGGGCTCCGCGAGCAGGTTGGGCATGGACCCATCCGGCAGGTGGTGCGCGCTGGAGGCCAGCTCCGGGGGCGGAGACGGCACGCGCGTGCCCGGGCGCGTCGGCGCAGGCAGCTCGCGGTTGAAGTCCTGATCCATCTGGTAGAACTCGCGCTCCACCACGTTGCGCACATCGTCCGTCTGGCGACGGAACTCGCGCATGAACTTGCCGATGGCCCGCGCCAGCTCAGGCAACCGCTGGGGGCCGAGCACGATCAGCGCGGCCACCAGGATGAACACCATTTCGCCTGCGCCAATGTTGAACATGGGTCTTCAGAGTCCCCTTGGAGGGAGATCCCGGGTTATCGCCCCGGGAGCGGGCTCGCGCAACCGCCAGTGGACATCCAGCGACCGGCCGGCACCGTGAGGAGGGGGCGGGCGGTCGTGCCCCCGGTGCCCGGTGGGGCAAAACGCCTCAGGCGTGGGGGTTCGCCTGGGGCGACAGCGGCACCGCCAGTCCCTGGGAGGGGGGCGCCGCCAAGGCCCGGGCCTGTTCGCGCGAGCGGACCCGGTTCTCCACCACCCACAGCATGACGGGCACCCCCAGCGACAGGCCAATGGAGACCCAGGCGATGGTCCCCATGCCGCCCAGCGTCCCGTCCGGCAGGTCCACCAGCAGGCGGGAGGACAGGAAGGCGCCCAGCGCGGACGCCATGTGCTGCGTCGCGGACTGCAGCGACATGAAGCGGGCGCGCACCGGGTTGTCCGGCACGCGGGAGGTGAGCGTGTTGTACGCCACGTTGCGCACCCCCATGGCCATCATGAAGCCCATGAAGAGCAGCGGGATGGGCAGCCACGCCGGATAGGAGACGAAGCCCACGAAGGTGAAGGCCGCGGCCAGCAGCACGCCCACCGTGCCCACGCGGAACGAACCGAAGCGGTCCACCAGCGGCCCCGTCATCCGCAGCGTGACGAAGCTCACGATGCCGCCCGCGAAGTAGATGATCCACAGCCGGTCGCGCGGGTAGCCCAGGTTCTGCTGCAGGTAGGCGGAGATGTTCGGGATGACGATGAAGCCGCTCATCATCACCAGCGCCGTCATCAGGTACGACAGCTGCACGTCGGAGCGGCCCAGGAGCGCGCCCACGCCCGGGGCCCGGGCCGCGCTGCCGCCCTGCCCCAGGTGGCCGCGCACCGGCGGCAGGAGGATGAGCGCGGCCGTGGCCACCACCAGCCCCAGCGCCGCCACCGCGAAGAAGGGCAGCCGCCAGCCGCCCACCTCCGCCACCTTCAGGGCCATGGGGACGCCCAGCACGGACGCCACGGAGAAGGACGCCATCACCGCGCCCAGCGCCCGGCCCCGGCGCTCCGCCGGGATGAGGTCCGCGATGATGGACAGCGACAGCGCCGTCGCCGGCCCGCCGAAGAGGCCCGCGCACACCCGCGCCAGGAGCAGCGTGGACAGCCCCGTGGCAAGGCCGCCCGCCGCCGTGGCCGCCACCAGCCCCAGCATGCACACCGCCAGCGCCTTGCGGCGGTCGAAGCGGTCCAGCATGTAGCCGCCCACCAGCCCCGCCACGCTCGCGGCGGCGGTGTAGCTGCCGCCAATGGTGCCGATGTGCGACGACTCGATGCCCAGCCCCTTCGCGAAGTCGGGGCCCAGCGGCATCACCATCACGAAGTCGAGGATGTTGACGAACTGCACCGCGCCGATGAGCAGCACCACGGCGCGCTCGGAGACAGCAGCGGGGGAAGACGCGGACTCGGCGGACATGAGGAACGGGCTGCCTTCTTCAGGAGACGGCTGGGACTTCAGACGCGGAAGCGCCGCACCTCGGCGCGGAGGATCTCCGCCTGACGCGTGAGGTTGTCGATGGCTTCTTCCAACTGGCGCACCGAACGCGTCTGGTGCTCGGACACGCCCTTGATGGTCTCCACCGCCTTGAGCACCTGTTCGCTGCCCTTGGTCTGCTCCTTCTGGGCGCGGTTCAGGTGGGTGACCATCTCGTTGATGCTTTCAATGGAGCGGGTGATCTGCTTGCTGCCGTGCGCCTGCTCCTGGCTGGAGCGCTGCACGTGCTGGGTGAGCGTCTTCATCCGCTCCGCGCTCTTCATGATCTGCTCGCCGCCCCGGGCCTGCTCGTTGGAGGCCTGGGAGATCATCTGCACCGTGGCGGAGATGCGGTGGATGGCCGCCGTCACCTGCTTGCTGCCCCGGGACTGCTCCACCGTGGCGCGGGCGATGGCCTTCACCATCTGCGTGGACTTCTGCGTGCTGTCGTTGATCTTCCGCAGGGCCCCTTCCGCCTCGCGGCCCAGCTGCACGCCCTCCTCCACGCTCTTGTAGCCCTGGTTCATCACCACCACGGCGTTGCGGCTCTCCTCCTGCACGCCCCGGATGAGCTCCGCGATCTCCTTGGTGGACGCGCCGGTGCGCTCGGCCAGGTCTTTAATCTCCTCGGCCACGACCGCGAAGCCCTTGCCGTGCTCGCCGGCCTGCGCGGCGATGATGGCGGCGTTGAGGGCCAGCAGGTTCGTCTGCTCCGCCACGTCGTCGATGACGTTGAGGATGTTGCCAATCTCGGAGATGCGCCGGCCCAGGCTGTCGATGACGCCCGCGGCGGTGCGGCTGGTGTCCTTGATGCGGTCGATGCCGGACAGCGTCTTGCGCAGGGCCTCCACGCCCGTCTGGGCGTCCTCGAAGACCTGTTCAGACAGGCGGGCCGTCTCGTTGGCGTTGGCGTCCACCTGGCCGATGGCCGCGTCCATCTCACTGATGGCGGAGGAGGTGTCCTCGGTGGAGGCGGACAGGTCCTCGATGTTCTTGGCCACTTCCTTGATGGAGTACGTCATCTGCTCGATGGCGCTGGTGGTCTCCTCCACGCTGGCGGCCATGGCCTGGACGTTCTCCGCCACCTCGTCGTTGGTGGCGGCCATCTCCATGATGGAGGAGCTGCTCTCCTCCGCGCTCTGGTAGAGGACCTCCACGTTCTCCGCGATGCCGCGCAAGCTGGCCATCATCTCCACCATGGAGGAGGACGTCTCCTCCACGCGCGACTGCACGGTGCCCGCGCCGGAGGACACGGTGGTGCCGGTGCGGTGGATCTGCTCGATGACGCCCGCCACCACGTCGGACACGCCGCGCACGCGGCCCAGCGTGTCGCGCCAGCTCTGGGCCATGCGGTTGAGCGCCTCCGCCAGCTGGCCCAGTTCGTCCGTGCTGTTGCGCACCTCCGCGCGGCCGGTGAGGTCCGCCTCCGCCAGCTTGCGCGCCATGGACATCATCGTGTCCAGCGGCTGGAGGATGAACGCGCGGGAGATGAGGAACGCCACCAGCAGGAACAGCACCAGGCCCACCAGGAAGGCCAGCAGCACGGTGTGCCGCAGCGACTGGAGCACTTCATCCAGCCGCGACAGGTTCACCACCACCACCACCTCCCCGGGTGCTCCGCCCGCGAGCATCACGGGTTCGGCCACCGCCACGTCGCCGTTGGGGAACGTCAGCTTGTCCAGCGGGAGCTGGGCACCGGCGTCCGACCGGGTGCGGTCCTCCAGGGCCCTCTGGAACCAACTGGGCACCGGCGAGGGGTGGGTGGCCAGGGGCGAGCCCTGCGCGTCCACGACGGCCACGACGCTGAAGTCCTTGTCGGGACGGTAGATGCCCTGCAGGCCAGGGCCTGGCCGAGCGCCTGCCTGGCCTCCGAGCAGGACGCTCACCTCCTGGGCCTTGTAGCGGGCGCGAGCGAGCATGCCCTCCTGCAGGTGGTTTCCCACTTGAAGCGGGACAACGAAGTAGAGCGTCCCCAGGACGACGGCCAGTGCGAGGCCGAAAGAACCCAGGAGGATGCCCCGGAGACCGGGTTTCTTGAGACGACGTGCCAAGGCCCGCGCACTGTAGGGAGGGTGTGCCACCCAGGGCAAGGAGCGGCCCCTCCTGGCCCGACCCTGGCGCTGGGTTCCCGGCCCCGGGATGCGTAAGGTCGTCAGTACGATGACCGCGACGCTGCTGCTCACCGACCCGCTCTTCCTCCAGCACGACCCGGGCGAGGGCCACCCGGAGTCCCCCGCCCGGCTGCGGCGCATCCTCCAGATGCTCGCCCGGACCCCCATCGCGGGCACGGTGATGGCGCAGCCCCGCTCCGCCACCGACGCGGAGCTGGCCGCGGTGCACGGCCCGGCGCTCCTGGCATCGCTCGCGAGCTTGAGCGGACAGAGCGCGGAGATCGACGGGGACACCTTCGTGTCACCGGACAGCGTGGACGCGGCGAGGCTGGCGGCGGGCGCGGCGGTGCAGGCCGTGGAGGCGGTGCTCGCGGGCCGGGCGAAGAACGCGTTCGCGCTGGTGCGTCCGCCCGGCCACCACGCGGAGCCGGACCGGGCCATGGGCTTCTGCCTGTTCAACAACGTCGCCATCGCCGCGGAGGCCGGACGGCGGCTGGGCGCGGAGCGCGTGCTGGTGCTGGACTGGGACGTGCACCACGGCAACGGCACCCAGGCCGCCTTCTGGGGCCGGCGCGACGTGCTCTACCAGTCCGTGCACCAGTTCCCCTACTACCCGGGCAGCGGCGCCGCGCCGGAGGTGGGCCGGGGCGAGGGCCAGGGCTTCACCGTCAACTGCGGCCTGCCCGGCGGCAACACCGACGCCGACTACGGGATGATCTTCGAGGAGCTGCTGCTGCCCGTCGCGCAGGCCTACCGGCCCGACCTCATCCTCGTCTCCGCGGGGTTCGACCCGCACCGCGACGACCCCATTGGCGGCATGGACGTCACCGAGCGCGGCTTCGCGGCGATGTGCACCGCCGTGCGCAAGCTGGCGGAGGAGGTCTCCGGCGGCAAGCTGGTGCTGTGCCTGGAGGGGGGTTACTCGCTGGAGGGCCTGTCGAACTCCGTGCACGCCTGCATCGAGGTGCTGGCGGGCCGCGACGACAGCTTCGCCACCGGCGACGTCAACGCGGACGCGCGCCACGCATTGGCCGCCAGCCGGCAGGCGCTCCATCCCTTCTGGGCCAGCGTGCGCTGAAGTCCCGGTCCGGACGGAGCCACCCTGCAATCGGCTCCGCCTGGAAGAACCCAGGTCCGATGAACCCCTGGGGCATTCATTCGTGGCTCACCCGCCGGACTGGCGCCCCTCGATCGCGCACAGGAGCACGGCGGCGGCGATGCCCAGACGCCGGTCCAGCCGACGCTGGGTGTCCACGGAGAAATCGAGGTCGATCTTCTGGATGAACGGATTGAAGTGCTGCCGGAAGGTCAGCACCGGCACGTCGCCCACCGTGCCGCTGAAGGTCTGCGGGATGAGGTTGGTGAGCAGGCGCCGCACCAGCGCCAGCAACATGCTGTCCTCTTCAATCCTCCCCACTTCCTGACCGTCCACGTCCAGCACCAGCCACTGGTCGCGCAGGATGGAGCGCAGGGCCTTGCGGCGCAGCGCGCCCACGCGCTCGCCCGTGGTCGCGTCGGTGACGTCGTAGGTGGCGCCCAGGTCCAGGATGCTGCGCGCCTGGATGGTGAGCAGCTCCTCCTGCATGTCCTCGCCGCTGTAGATGCGCAGGTCCTCCTTCAGCTTGAAGGCCTTCATTTTTGAATAGAAGGCGACGTTGCCCGCCGCGTCGTAGATGTGGAACGCGCCGCCGAACAACTTGAAGAACTTCCGGCGGATCATGTAGCGGCTCTGGCCGAAACGGCCAGCGGCCAGGTCACTGCGAGGGCGGGTCTGGAGCGCGGTGGACATGCCGCTTCCCTAGCGCGAAGTGGCAGGCGCGAACAGGGGGGGCACACCGCCACGCCGGCGGGGCTGCGCCGCGCCGAGGGATCAGGGTCTCACCTGGGCCAGCCGCAGCCACGACAGGGCCTGGAGGGAGGCGAACCACGCCACCGCGACGAGCGTGTGGCGCAGGTGGTTCACCTGGGACCAGCGCAGCGCGGACGCCACGGACGCGGGTGAGTCCGGCGCGTCCAGCAGGCGGATCATCGTGGGGATGAAATACGAGAACGTGAGCAGCCGGTCCGCGAGCGCGACCCCGGCCGCCACGAGCCACCACAGGCGCAGCGGGCCCGTCACCTGCGTGGCGAAGTAGAAGCTCGCCAGGGTGAGGAGCGTCAGCGGCCCCGTGCTGACGAAGGCCCAGAAGCGCAGCCCCACGTTGTCCTGCCGCGCCGCCTCCGCGTTCCAGTGCGCTCCGGTGGCATCCAGCCACCGGGGCAACAGGATGCGGTGCTCATAGAGCCCCGCGCCGAACGCGACGCCCAGGTTGAGCACGAAGAGCCACAGCAGGATTGCGCCCACGGACAGCTTCAGGTTCATCATGGGTTGAAGGATGTGTCCCCGCCCGCCCGGGCGTCTTTCGCGTCCTTGTGCTGTTTTTCTCAATCCTGCGGTGATTCGCGATGAGCCCCCGGCACGTCCTCCTCCAGCAGATTGGCGCCGACATCGTCCGCTTCCAGGACGCCTCCGCGGACTTCGACACGGCGGTCGGCGAGGTGCTCGCCCTGGGCCGCGCGGAGCTGGTGTGCCTTGCGCAGCTTCACTTCGGAGGCCCCGCGCCCATGAGCGCGGTCGCGCGCGGCACCGACGTGGAGCGGCTGGAGCTGGCGGGCTACGTGCGACGGGAAGCCGCCCGGGGCGGCAGGCGGCTGGTGCTCACCGAGCACGCGCGTGAATGGATTGAAACCCTCTGGGGCCCCTTGAGCGTGGACGGGATGCGCTTGATGGAGCCCCTGTCGGACGCGGACCTGAAGGTCGTCGCCGGCTTCCTCACCGCCGCGCGAGCGGTCCAGGACCGCCATGCGTCCCGCCTGTCGAAGCTCCTCCAGGCCCCGGGGGGCTCACCGGCGGCGCGCAAGCGTGGCGGGCTCTCCGCCGCCGCGCTCTCCCGCGTGCAGCTCTTCGTCGAAGCCCACCTCGCCCGGCGCATCCGCGTGGGGGAGCTGGCCCAGCGCTCGGGCTTGAGCGTCTTCTACTTCACCCGCGCCTTCCGCCAGTCCACGGGGATGACCCCGCACGCCTTCGTCCAGAAGCGGCGGGTGGAGCGGGCGCGCGAGTTGTTGAACAACCCCATGCACTCGCTGGGGGACATCGCGCTCGCGGTCGGCTTCAGCTCGCAGAGTCACTTCACCACCGTCTTCCGCCGCGTCACCGGGTTGACCCCCGCCGTCGTCCGACGCGAGGTGCGCTGATCACGCGACCCGGCGGGCCTCGCGCCGGGCCTGGGCACGCAACGGCGCATCCACTTCCGGATGGGTGGAGCGTCTTGCCGACAACGGGCGCAAGGGCGGCACGGGCAATACCCGCGCCACTTTCGTCTTCGCAGGTTGCCGGACATGCGAACCGTGCTCCTGGCCCTGGGCCTGCTGCTTGCTCCCGTGATGACCGCCGGGGCCGTGTCGTCGGACGAGGGCACTCCCCCGCTGAATCGACAGTTGGGCGGCCACACCTTCCAGTTGCCCATCTTCCAGCAGAGCGCGTTGATCACCACGCACGTGGGCATCCGCGAGGGGGTGGCGCGCTACAGCGTGCCCGCCATGCCCACGGGGGGCATCGAACGGCGGGACCTGTGGCTCCTTGGTTTGCAGTCGACGCTGGACCTGGGCCTGCGCCTCACGGACTGGTTGGACCTGAGCGTCTTCGCGCGGGCCACGAGCGTCATCGGGGCGAACGTGGTGTCGCTGGTTACCGACGGCGGCTCGCTCGACTCCGTGGGGCAGGCGGGCGTGGGGGTACGGCTGCTGCGCAGTGAAGCCAGCGGCACCCAGCTCACCCTGCGCGCCGTGGGCGGCCTCACCAAGGAACGTCAGCTGACGCTGCTGCCCTTCATCCGCGCCATCACCAACAATCCCCTGCTGACGGTGGACGATGTGCTGAATGGACAGGCCCGGGAGTACCTGCTGGTGCCCGCGTCCGAGAAGTCCGTCACGGGCGGCGTGTTCCTGGCGCAGTCCCTGGGGCCTGCCTTCTCCCTCCAGGCCTCCGCCATCGCCGACTACGCGTGGCGGACGAGCAAGCCCTTCGACGCCGTGGCGGGCGGCCGCGTGGAGCAGAAGACGGAAGCGACTCGCGTCAACCTGGCCGCGGCGCTGACGGCGGACATGGGGCCTCCGCTGGGCATCCCCATCGCGGTGATGGGCGAATACCTCTTCACCACCGGCTGGCGGACGGAGGTGGAGCTGCCCGACCACACGCTCCACTCGCACAGCCTGGCGCTGGGCGTCTACTACTCCGGCCGGCCGCACCTCCAGGTGGGCCTGGGCGCGGCGGCCACGCTCGATGCGGAGCCCCGTCGCACCCTGAACGCGGAGGGCGAGACGCTGGAGTCGGACGACACCACGCTCACCTACGCGCAGCTCATCCTGCGCTACATCTTCTGACCGGCCCCAATGACTGGCCGCGGACACGGGCACCCCCTGACGGCCCGGCCGCCCACTCCAGGAGGACGATGCCCGCGTCGGAAGGAGTGTCCACCTCGTCCCCATGGGACAAGCCTCGCGCCACGCCTCCGAGCGGACCGCTTCCCCATGGCTCGCCCGCGTCAGTCCCTTCATCGCCTCGCTGCGGGGCTATGACCCGACACGCCTGAAGAAGGACCTGGTGGGCGCGCTCACGGTGACGGCGCTGCACATCCCGGAGGGCATGGCCTACGCACAGCTCGCCGGCCTGCCGCCGCAGGCGGCGCTGTACTCCACCCCGGCGGCGCTGGCGCTGTACGCGCTGTTCGGCAGCTCGCGGCAGCTCATCGTCGCGGTGTCCGCCAGCGTGTCGGTGCTCTCCGCCGCCACGGTGGGCGCGATGGCACAGCAGGGCAGTCCGCGCTTCATGGCCCTCACCGCCGCGCTGGCCCTGCTGGCGGGCGCCGTCGCCGCGCTGGCGGGCGTGTTGAAGCTGGGCCGCGTCGCGCAGTTCTTCTCCGCCTCCGTGCTCAGCGGCTTCGTGTTCGGGCTGGCGCTCATCATCGCCATCAAGCAGGTGCCCAAGCTGTTGGGCATCGAAGGCGCCAAGGGGGGCTTCTTCGAGCGGCTGGGGTTCATCTTCACGCACCTGGGACAGACGCACGCGCTGACCCTCGTCGTGGGCGCGGCGAGCATCGCGGCGCTGTTGTTGTTGGGACGGCTGTCCCGGCGCATCCCCGCCGCGCTCGCGGTGCTGGTGCTGGGCATCGCCGTCTCCGCCGCGCTGCACCTGGACGCGAAGGGGGTGACCATCGTCGGCCCCATCCCCGCCGGACTCGTGCCGCCCCAGCTTCCGCACGGCGTGGGCCTGAAGGACCTGCTGACGCTGCTGCCGGGTGCATGCGGCATCGCGCTGGTGGCGTTCGCGGAGGCCATTGGGCCGGCGCGCATGTTCGCCGCGAAGCACGGCTACGAAGTGGACCCCAACCGGGAGCTGGTGGGCCTGGGCGCCGCCAACGTGGGCGGCGGCCTCTTCCGGGGCTTCAGCATGGGGTGCAGCCTGTCCAAGTCCGCCGCCAACGACCAGGCGGGCTCCACCACGCAGGTGGCCTCACTGGTGACCGCGGGCCTGACGCTGCTGGTGGCGCTCTTCCTCACCGGCCTGTTCCGCACGCTGCCGGAGGCCACGCTGGGCGCCATCGTCGTGGTGGCCATCCTGGGGATGATGGATGTGAAGGAGCTGGTGCGGCTCTTCCGCCTGCGCCGGGCGGACTTCCTGGGCGCGGGCGTGGCGCTGTTGGGGGTGCTGGCCTTCGACGTGCTGCCCGGGCTGCTCATCGCCGTGGGCGTGTCCCTGTTCCTCACCGTCTACCGCGCCAGCCAGCCGCGCATGAGCGAGCTGGGGCGGGTGCCCGGGACGCTGGACCTGGCGGCCACGCACCGCGAGGCCTCCGCCATCACCCTGCCCGGCCTGCACGTCTTCCGGCCCGAGGAAGGTCTCTTCTTCGCCAATGCGACGTCCCTCCGGGATGAGGTGCTCGCCCGCGTGCGCGACGCCAGGGTGCCGGTGCGGGAGGTGCTGCTGGACCTGGAGCTGACGGACGACCTGGACGTGCCGGGCGCGGACATGCTCGCCGGCCTGCACGAGGACCTGTCCCAGCGGGGCATCACCCTGGCCCTGGCGCGCGTGCACCGGCCGACCTGGCGGATGCTGGAGCGCACCGGCGTGCTGGCGAAGGTGGGCTCCGAGCATGTCTACCCGCAGGTGAGCGCGGGCATGGAAGCGTGGATGGCGCACCACGAATCCCAGGCGTGGCAGGAGTGGCGCCTCATCCGCGACGGGCTGTATCTGGTCCGCAGCCGCGTGGACGAAGCGGGCGCGAGTCTGCACGGCGAGGAGCGCCACCGGCAGGAGGACCTGCTCGTCCGCCTGGATGAAGCGGACAGGCGGATGCGGGAGCTGCTGCGGCACCTGCCGCATGCACCGTCCGGGGATGACGAACCCCAAGGCACCCGCCACTGAATGCCGGCAGGGGCCGTGCGGACCACCGCAACGGATGCCCGTCCGCGACCCGTGGACGGGGCGCACGCGGAGGGCAGACCGCACCTTGCACGGCAGTGAAACCGCGGAGGGGGGGCAACACATGGCGAGCGTTGGCAAGAAGCCCACGGGCAACGGCAACGGACACGGCAAGTATGGGAAGCGCAAACCCAACATCCTGGTCATCTGGGGCGACGACATCGGCTTCTGGAACATCAGCGCCTACAACCAGGGGATGATGGGTTACAAGACGCCCAACATCGACCGCATCGCGAAGGAAGGCGCGTTGATGACGGACTGCTACGGCCAGCAGAGCTGCACCGCGGGCCGGGCGGCGTTCATCACGGGCATGAACCCGCTGCGCACGGGGCTCACCACCATTGGCATGCCGGGGGCGAAGTATGGCCTGCAGGACTCCGACCCCACCATCGCGGAGATGCTCAAGCCGCTGGGCTACACCTGCGGCCACTTCGGCAAGAACCACCTGGGTGACTCCAATCCCTACCTGCCGACGGTGCACGGGTTCGACGAGTTCTTCGGCAATCTCTACCACCTGAACGCGGAGAACGAGCCGGAGTGCCCCGACTACCCGAAGGACCCGGCCTTCAAGGCGCGCTTCGGTCCGCGCGGCGTGCTGCACACCTACGCCACCGACCGCAACGACGTGACCGAGGATCCGCGCTGGGGCCTCGTGGGCAAGCAGCGCGTCGAGGACACCGGCGCGCTGACGAAGAAGCGCATGGAGACGGTGGACGGCGAGTTCCTGCAGGGGACGCTGGACTTCATGGAGCGCGCGGTGAAGGAGGACACGCCGTTCTTCCTCTGGCACAACACCACGCGCTGCCACGTCTGGACCTACCTCCAGGAGAAGTACAAGAACGCGACGGGCTACGGGCTCTACGCGGACGCGATGAAGGAGTTGGACGACATCGTCGGGGTGCTGCTGGCGAAGCTGGACGAGTTGGGCATCGCGGACAACACGATGGTGGTGTTCTCCAGCGACAACGGCGCGGAGAAGATGGGCTGGCCGGACGGCGGCAACAGCCCGTTCCGCGGCGAGAAGGGCTCGACGTGGGAGGGCGGCGTGCGGGTGCCGTGCGTGGTGCGCTGGCCGGGCGTGGTGGAGCCGGGGCGCGTCATCAACGACATCTTCGCGCATGAGGACTGGATGCCCACGATGGTCGCGGCGGCGGGCGGGCCCACGGACCTGGTGGAGAAGTGCAAGAAGGGCCACAAGGTGGGGGACAAGACCTTCAAGGTCTACCTGGACGGCTATGACATGAACGCGCTGCTGGCGGGCACGGCGCCGGGCGACCGGCACGAGTTCATCTACGTGCTCGACAGCGGCAACCTCGCGGCGGTGCGCTACGACGACTGGAAGATCATCTTCAGCTACCAGGACGGCGAAGGCCCGGACATGTGGTTCAGCGGCAAGCGCTTCAACCCGGCGTGGCCCTACCTCATCAACCTGCGCTCGGATCCGTTCGAGTACGGGCCGCACTCCGGCATGTACACGCAGTGGTACGGCGAGCGCATGTTCACGTTCGTGCCCGCGCAGATGCTGGTGAAGAAGTTCGCGGAGAGCCTCATCGAGTTCCTGCCCAGTCAGGCTCCGGGCAGCCTGAGCATCGGGCCGATGAAGGAGCGCGTGAAGGAGAAGATGAAGGAGGCGCGCAAGCGTGAGAGCGAGCCGACCATCGGGGACCAGGTGATGTCGCTGGCCAACGAGGTGGAGCAGTTCATCCATCGCTTCCAGCAGTCACACACGTAGCGACGGGTCCTCCGCGGGCGGTGACGGGAGCGTGCCGTCACCGCCCGCGAAGCCAGACGGCAATCACGTCCATCTCAAGGCTGCGCGTGATCGGCGGGACGCGGCAGTTCGCGGAGGCTCCACCAGCGCACGGCCTACGCGTCGGAGGCATCAGGGACGAATCAGCGGCCCCCTGAGACAGAAGACCCCAGTTCCGAGGAAGAGGAGGAAGGCCGCAGCCACCCAAAGCGTCTGCCTCCGGGAACGACCCTCCTTGGCACGCATCCCGGTGAACTGTCCCGGCAAGCGGTGGAGTTGGGACTCTTCGAGGTCGATGCCTTCGAGAAGCTGCTCGTGCGGGCCGGAATCGACGACCTGGACGAACTGCCGGTACGGCGCAATCCATTCACGCCCGATGATGCAATCGAAGTGCTGGAACGATTGCTCGAAAAGCCCGTGACGCTGGGCACCTTCCCACCTCGCATGGCGGCAGGCTTCCTGTTGCGGGAAGTGTTGGAGCACGGCGAAGTCTCCCGCGAAGAGTTGCTGCGCCGGATGAGGCGCTTCGCACGCGAACAGGTGGCGGTGCTCCGTCCGGACGGATACCTCGCATGGGCGCTCGACGGGAGCACACAGCAGAAGGTCGTCCCCATCCGGTGGAAGGATGGAGCGTTTCGCTCGGGCCACTTCGAGTTGGGTCGTTTCTACAGCGGACGAGGCGGTGTCTTCCGCCATGTGGATGGGCAGCTTCGCTCCGTGGACGGCCCCCCACTGGCCGAGGTCTACGACGATGCAGATGTCATCAACCGCTCGCTGGACGGTGCCGAGGATGCACTCAAGGAACTGGCGCTCGCTGTGGGCGGACTGATCTCACGCTCACCGGGGGACGCTCTCGCATCGCTCCAACACCTGCCCACAGGAGTGGTCGCCCTCATCAGATCGTCGCCGGAGTATCTGGAGCGATTCCAGTACATGACGGCGGGCGAGCAGATTCGAGAGGTCGCCCGGCTGACGACGAGCGTCATCGTCACCTGGGGCGCTGCCTCCGCCACGACACGCGCGGTGAAGGGATTGATGGTGGGCGCGGAAGCCACCGTCCCGGTGCTTTCCCTCTCCGCCGAGGGTGCGCTCGCGCTGGAGCGCATCGCAGTCCCCACGGGAAGCACGGCGGCGGTGTTGAGCGGGGGGCCCGGGGCAGCCGTCATCCTCCAGCGAGCCCATACGGTCACGCAGGGCGCGACGCCTCCTCCGGATCCCGGCAGGTGGGGCCCCTCCAATGAATCCATGTCCGCCCGAGCCAGGCGCTACCAGGAGCAGATTGCGGAGCACTCCGCCGACGAGGCCTATTGGGTGGACGGAGTGAAGTTCGACGGATTCAAGGATGACGTGCTACTGGAGGCCAAGGGCCCTGGCTATGCGAACAAGTTCCTTGATGACCTCAAACCCAGGGTCTGGTTCGAGAAGTCGGGAGCCAAGGCCCTTGTCGAGCAGGCGCAGCGACAGCTCAGGGCGGCCAGGGGCTCGGGCACGCCCATCCGGTGGCACATCGCGGAGCAGTCCACGGCGGATGCCCTCCGGAGGCTGTTCAAGGACAAGGAAATCTACGGGATTGAAGTCGTCTTCAGTCCACCGATGCCGTGAGGAAGGATAGAGCGTGGACGAGACCTACTACGCGGGAGCCTACTGGGGACCGAGGAAGGAGTCGCCGGAGGAGTGCGCACGGCGCATGGCAGGCTTCCTGGCCGCCCTGCCCGGGATCGATCCTTCATTCGCGCACTGGTTCCTGCCCGGCAGGTCCCGCAAGGACGCGCTGAAGCGCCCCATTGCTCCTAGTCTCACGGAGCTGGAGAAACTCGTCGTCCGAGGCAGGGACCGCGTGTTCGAGGACCTGGGCTTCCGCGTGAGCGGCTGGAACGGGGTGGCGGACGACCACGACGCGACTGGCTTCGACGTCCAATGCGGTAGCCATACCGATGTCGTGAGCAATACGTGCGTCTTCACCCTGCCCGGAAGGGGCCCCAACGCGGAGCGGATCTTGAGCGCTTCCGTCCTGGCAGGTCTGCTGCGGGAGACAGCCATTGCCTGGGAGCCTGACTGGGGCGTGGCCATGTCACATGCGCATCGCGATCTGGTGGAACCCCATCGCGTTCAGAGGGCGCCCTACGTCGGATGGGTGACGTACCTCGCTCGACACAGGGGTACGGTTCCGCCGCTGCCAGCCCCCATCCGCATCGAGCCCGTCCAAGACAAAGGCTCGCTCATCATCCTCACCCCCGAGCCATTTACGGCCAGCAACCCGGAACATCTGGCGCTCGCCTTGCGCGTACGTGAGCATTTGGAGCGGACGGGGCTGCTGAGGCCAGGTTTCCCCCTGTCGTAGCAACAGGAGGATCCAGGAGTCGGATGGCCCCCGCAGCTCAAGACACCAGTCTCTGCTCTGATGTCACGAGCTGCCAGGTTCCCTACCTGCAAACGGAGTCGTAGACAGGCGTGACCACCGGCTCGCCTTGATCCACCTGGGTCACGACGGTGCCTTGAATGGCGCCCGCCACGGCGCGCGCGGTGAGGCTGAAACTGGACGGGCCCGTCACGTCCGCGCGGAAGATGAACTTGCAGCCGCCAATCCATGACGCATCCGGCACCGGGGCCCGGGTGCCGTCCGCGCACCCCGGCGGGAGGAAGCCGAGCTGGGCGTAGTTGCTGGTGTAGCGGTCCTTCTCCCCAAAGTACGCCATCTCCGACGTGTACAGCGCCCGGAGGCCCATGGTCCCCTCTCGCAGTTGGGCATCACAGACGAACGACTGCGCAGCAAGGCACTCCGCCGCATCGACGTAGCGGCGCACGCCGTTGCGCTCGAGCCAGAAGAGGATGCCGGAGACAGGATGCGTCCCGATCTGGAGCGTGATGCCCGCGGCCGACGTCCCCGCCGCCCCCTGCGCCACCGCCGTGAAGGACGGGGACGGATTCGGCGTGACGGCGGTGACCTTGTAGGCGAAACGGCAACCCGACACCCAGCCCGGGCCCGGCACGGGTGCCCGGGTGCCATTGGCGCACGGCGCCGGGGCGAAGTCGGCGAAGGCCAGCTGCGCCATGTCCGCAGTGAAAGAGTCCCGCTCCCCGAAGTACGCCATCTCCGCGGTGTAAAGCGACTTCATCTCCCGGATGCCCTCGCACTCCACCGTGCCGCAGTCCACGGGCGTGGGCACATCCGCCCAGGCAGGCACCGCCACCGCGAACGCTCCCACGCACAGCACGGACAGCCATTGCTTCAGGTTCAGCCTCATGGTTCGAAAGCTCCTCGGTTCGGGAAGGCAAACATCCCCGCGTCGCGGGTTGGACATTCTGCCCCCATTCCCAGTTCCATCAATCATTGCCCGACATACCCGCCGGCCCCCGGGACGGGTGTCATTCCCTGTCCCAGGACGGAGCTTGTCCTCGGAGGACCATGCGTCCTCCGGGGGCCACGCCATGCACAGGAACGAAGACCTCAGCGGTTCCGCCGTGGCTCCGGACACCTCCCAGCGGCCCGGCCGCGCCCCCTCCCCGGACATGGTGTGGGTTCCCGGTGGCACCTATTGGATGGGCTCCGACCACCACTACCCGGAAGAGGCCCCCGCCCATCAGGTGACCGTCTCCGGCTTCTGGATGGACAAGCACACCGTGACCAACGAGCAGTTCGCCCGCTTCGTGGAAGCCACCGGCTACGTCACCGTCGCGCAGCGTCCACTCAACCCGGCGGACTACCCCGGCGCGTCTCCAGAGACACTCGTCCCCGGTTCGCTCGTCTTCCAGAAGGCGAAGGGGCCCGTGGACCTGAGCGACGTGGCGAACTGGTGGAACTACGTCCCCGAGGCCTGCTGGAAGCACCCGGAGGGCCGCCGCTCCTCCGTGAAACACCGCCGCGACCACCCCGTCGTCCACATCGCCTACGAGGACGCGGAGGCCTACGCCACCTGGGCCGGCAAGGCCCTCCCCACCGAGGCGGAGTGGGAACGCGCCGCGCGCGGCGGCCTGGACCGCAACGAGTTCTGCTGGGGCAATGACTTCACCCCTCACGGGGAACACCGCGCCAACACCTGGCAGGGCTACTTCCCCTGGCAGAACCTGCGCGAGGACGGCCACGAAGGCACCTGCCCCGTCGGCGCCTTTCCCCCCAATGGCTACGGCCTCCACGAGATGGCCGGCAATGTCTGGGAATGGACCTCCGACTGGTTCCAGGAGCGCCACCAGGGCAACAAGGGCAAGGCGTGCTGCATCCCCGTCAACCCGCGCGGCCCGGCCACCCCCAAGGGCAGCCAGGACCCCTTC
>NZ_RAWD01000121.1:0-25506 GCF_003612065.1 Corallococcus sp. CA047B | reverse complement strand
GGGTGGGGCGGTGACGGCGGGCGATACGAAGCGGTGGTCCAATTTCATCTTCGCGGGGCTCTTCGCCGTCGCGTTGATCCTGTTCTCACGCATCCTGCTGCCGTTCATGATGCCGGTGCTGCTGGGTGGCTTCCTGGTGGTGCTGTTCATGCCCGTCCAGGACTCCTTGAGCCAACGGCTCCGGGGCCGCAAGTCGCTGACGGCCGGACTGTCCACCCTCGCGGTGTTCCTGCTCATCCTGGCCCCGCTGGCGCTCGTGGGCTGGATGGTGGCCCGTGAAGTCCTCCAGTTCGTCGGTCAGGCGCAGGACCTCTTGGATCAAGTGGACCTGCGCCACCACCTGCTCGCGTCGCTGCCCCGGGGGCTGAGCCGCTATGTGCGCTTCGACCCGGAGAGCTCTGAGACCGAGCGCCTGTTGATGACGGTGGTGTCGGGCAGCGCGGGGCTGCTCGCGGACGTGGTGGGCGCCGGCACGGAGCTCCTCGTCAACATGTTCCTGATGACGGTGGCCATGTACTACTTCTTCCTGGACGGTCGTCGTCTGGTGAACGAGGTGGCGAAGCTGCTGCCGCTGGAGCGTCGTTACTTCGACGCCTTCTCCCACGAGTTCACCGACGTCGCGTACGCCATCATCTACGGCAACACCATCACCGCGCTGGTGCAGGGCGCGGTGGGCTTCCTGGGCCTGCTCATCGCCGGGGTGCCGCACGCCGGGGTGTGGGGCGCCGCGATGGTGCTGGTGGCGCTGGTGCCGGTGGGAGGCACGGCGCTCGTCTGGGGACCCATTGGCGTCATCCTCATCGCGGCGAACCGGGTGAGCGAGGGCGTGTTCCTGCTCGCCTGGGGCACCTTCCTGGTGGGCAGCATCGACAACGTCATCCGGCCCCGGCTGTGCGGCTCGCGCATGGCGCTGCACCCGCTGCTCGTCTTCCTGTCGATGTTCGGCGGGCTGGCGGTGTTCGGGATGATGGGCCTGCTGGTGGGACCGCTCATCGCGTCCATCTTCATGGCCATGGTGCGCATCTACCGGCGTGACTTCCTGGGTCGGGTGCCGGAGGTGCAGCCGACCCCGGTGGCGCAGGAGGATTCCTCGCCTTCCCTTTCCTTGGAGCCTTCCCAGGTACCCGCGTCCGCGAGCGTGGGTCACGCGATGAACGCTTGAGGGCCGAGCCTGGACTTCGCCCCCGGGCTGGGTGAACCTGACCGGGCATGACGACCACCGGAAGCGCGAGGGTCCCTTCGGGGCTGCTGTGGACCCTGGCCCTCGTCGGAGCCCTGGCGGCTCCGTCCGCAGCGGCCTCGGGACCGTTGGCCTCCATTCCCTTCCGACAGGGGCCTCCTGAGACGCTGTCACTCCGGCTGAACACCGCAAATGGCAAGGCTACGGAGCCGGAGCTGGGGGCACCCACCTGGCTGCGGCTGAACCTGGCGCTGACGGCGACGTGGCGGCGCTACTGCTCGCGGCCGGGCGTGGAGGGCTGCGGCGCGTTCGAGCGGCTTCCGGAGGACGAGCAGGTCGGGGACACGTCCGACTTCTCCTCGTCGCAGCCGTACCTGGGCCTGGCGCTGGAGCTGGAGATCCTCCCCCTGGCGCAGGGTGATTCGTCGGTGCTGCGCGGGCTGGGCCTGCAACTGGGCGCGCAGCGGGGCTTCTCCACGTCGGACGTGACGCTCACCGGAGACGGGGGCCAGACGCCGGTGCGCGAGGTGACGGCCACCGACACCGCCTTCACGGCGCAGGCGCTGTACCGCTTCTACTTCCGCTTCGGCACCACGCGGCCCCAGCAGGGCTACGTGGGCGCGCGCGCGGGGCTGCAGACGCGGGCCTTCGACGTGGAGGAGGCCACGGACAACCCGCTGTCCGGAACGCACCGCGTGTTCCCGTCGGTGGCGTTGGACCTGTCGGTGCCGCTGTTCAGCTCGGTGCGCCTGGACGCGTCGGGCGGGTTGCTGCTGTCGCCGAAGCCGGGGCGCTCGCCCGAGGCGGACGGTGGGCGGCGGGCGCTGGAGATCAGCGACTTTGGCACGTCGGTCTCCAGCTTTGGCTGGAGCGCGGAGCTGGGCGTGTCGGGGGAGATCTGGGGCCCGTTTGGTTACGACGTCGCGTTCCGCCTGGCGCACTTCCGCGATCAGTTCTCCGGAGCGGGGACGCTCACGGGGTGGGCGGATGGCGGAGTCGCCGAGGAGACGTACTCCAGCCTGCATGCCGGCCTGACCGCTTCCTACTGACGTCCAGGCTGTCAGGCGTGAAACACCTCCCCGATGGGCAGGTGTCTCGCGCCGAAGGGATGCCTACCCCTTGCCCCCCACGGTCCGCTTCGGGCCGTACCCAAGGGGGGCTTGTCCCGGTGCGAGCAACGCGATGGCTGAAGCGCGGTCTTCTGGGCATGGCCTGCCTGGGAATGGTGGCGTGCGGCGGGGGTGACTCCGTGCCACCTCCGGACACCGGCCCGGATGATCCGTCCGGGGCCGGAGCCGACGCGGGCAGCCAGTCCGGGACCGACGCGGGCACGCAGCCTGGAGCGGACGCGGGGACGTCCGACGCGGGCACGTCCTCTTCTGATGCGGGGACGGGAGTTCCGGACGCGGGGCCGACGGCGCAGGTGTGCGCGCCCACGGCGGGCGAGACGCGCTGGGTGCTGGAGGGGGAGGCCTTCACGGCGCGGGTGCGGTGCGCGACGGACAAGGCGGAGCCCACGCTGCGCTTCGGGGTGAGGAACCTGCCCCCGGGCGCGACCTTCGACGAAGCCACCGCGACGCTGCGCTGGACGCCGGCGATGAATCAGGGCGCGGTGTGGATGCTCACGCTGGAGGAGCGCACCACCGGCGAGACGGGCACGCTGAAGGTGGGCGTGGCCAACAACGACGCGGCGCCGGGCAAGGCCGACATCGAGAACCCCGAGGCCTACACAGAGGAGTACGGCCTGCCCGTGGTGCACCTGTTCTTCGACCCCAACGTGGGGCTCACCTCCGGGGCATACCGGCCCGCGCAGGTGGTGTACCGGGGCCACCGCTTCACGATGGAGGCGAAGTACCGCGGCGCCACCTCCGGCGTGTTCCCCAAGCGCAGCCTGACGTTCAAGTTCGACGAGGACGACCTGTTCTCGGAGCCTGTCTTCGGCGACGGCTTCAAGGACCGCAAGCGGGTGGTGCTCATCTCCCCGTTCAACGACAACTCCTACCTGCGCTCGCGGCTGGCGTTCGACCTGTGGAGCAAGCTGTCCCCGGAGGCCGTGCGCATCCGCACTTTCAGCGTGGTGGTGTACGCGAACAACAAGTACCGGGGGCTCTACACGGCGGCGGATCACCCGGACAAGCGCCTGATGGAGGGCAACGGCATCGACAAGGACGCCGACCTGTTCAAGGCCGTGGACGCCAACGCCAACTTCTCCCGCAACCGGCGCGACGGCGTGCCGAAGGCAAACCTCCACGAGGGCTTCGAGAAGGACGAGGGCACGCCCGAGGAGGGCCAGGCCCACGCGTTCGACACGATGGATGCCTTTGTCGCCTGGGTCGCGGACTCCAGCGCGGACGCCTTCCGTCAGGACTTCGGCGCGAAGCTGGAGGCGCGCGACTACGAGGACTGGTGGATCTTCAATACGCTCATCCTGGGCAATGACTCCCAGGCGAAGAATGCCTACCACGCGTACGATCCGAAGGCAGGCGGCCCGTGGCGCTTCATCCCGTGGGATCTGGATGCGAGCTTCGGCCAGAACTACGACACCACGCGCACCAGCGCCACCACCCGGCCCACCTACGCGAGCGAGAACTTCCTCTTCAAGCGGATGCTCGCGGAGCCCGCCATCGCCACCCCGATGCGGGAGCGCTACCGGCAGGCGCTGAAGAACGAACTGAGCGAGGCCGCGGTGCAGTCGCTCATCGACGGGTACGAGCGCGAGCTGGGCGTCAACGCACAGCGCGATGAGGCACGCTGGGCCGCCGAGTACCGGGACTTCGCGAAGCCAGACACCGTCGGGTACGCCAACTTCCCGGACTGGCACCTGCGCCAGGACTTCAAGACCCACGCCGAGGAGGTGGAGTACGTGCGGCAGTGGGTGCACACGCGTTGGACGGCGTTCCAGACCCAGGTGCCCTGAGGCTTCAGCGGGGTTCGGCCCTCTTGAAGCGCAGCTTCTTGAGGGCCTCGAACTTCGCCCGGTCCCTGGGCGGGGTCGTCGCCACCAGCCCGTCGAGCATGCGCTTCGAGCTTTGGTAGATCTCCTCGACGGCGACGTCGAAGGCGTCGGCGTTCTGCTTCGACGGCTTGCGCGTGCCGGCGATCTTCCGGACGAACTGGAGCGCCGCCGCGCGGATGTCGTCGTCGGTGGCGGGGGGCGCGAAGTTGAAGAGGGGCTTGATGTTCCGGCACATGGGGCAAGTCTAGGCGACCGGGAGCGCGTCCGCCGCGTCCTCGCCTGACGCGACCGCTTGCTGGCATGACGCGGAGCCGGGGGGCCGCCTCCAGGTCCGCGTATCAGCCTCCAGCGAACGTCTCCGGGCGAACACCCTGGCATCCGACTTGCGTAGGGGCTCCACCGCCCCCCTCGCTTCGGAAAGAGCCCATGGCCTCCTCGACGCCCTTCAACCAAGGCATCCTCATCTGTCCCACGACGCACATCGACTGGGACTGGGTCTTCACGTTCGATCAGTACTACGCCTCCAACAACCAGGCGCTGGGCTCCAACAACGGACGCGACACGGTCCAGAACATCTTCAACGCCGCGGGCGCGCTCTTCGCGAAGAGGATCGGCTTCACGTTCTCCGTGACGGAGGTGGGGTTCCTGCAGCGCTACGCGCGGGACAACCCGGGGGGCATCGCGATCTTCGCCGCGGCGGGAGCGGACTTCTGCCTGATGGGCGGAGGCGTCACCTCCCCGGACAACCTCGTCAGTAACGGGGAGCTCTTCATCCGCAACTATCTGGTGGGGCGCACCTGGGCGAAACAGGTCGGGCTCGCGGGCAACCTGTACGACTCGGCGTGGCTGCCGGATGACTTCGGACATGATCCGCAGCTTCCGGTGGTGCTCAACGCCATGGGCCTCACCACGGCCGGACTCTCCCGGGTGCCCGGCTCCCCGCAGGGGTCGCCTGGCGCCGCGCCCATCAATCCGGTGGGCCCCTCCATCGCGGCGCAGTTGAACGCCAACGGGCTTGTCTTCCAATGGCAGGCAGGGGATGGCTCCAGCATCACCGCGCTCTACATGCCCGACACCTACGGCACGGTGGGCTATCTGAGCGCTGGAAACATCTCCAGCAATGCGCAGACGGTGAATCAGTTCGTGCATCAATACAAGACGGGCTGGCCGAATGGCCTCCGCTTCATTCCGGTGGGGATCGACTTCGCCACGCCCTCTGTCACGAACGGGTCGGGACAGCAGTGGAGCTGGCTGGATGTGACGGACAGCTACAACAAACTGTATGGCTCCGAAAACGGTGTCAGGGGGACCACGGGGACGTGGAAGACCTACATGGATGCCGTGCTGATGGGGCCTGGCACGCTGCCGGTGAATGCCCCGCTCAACGCGCAGAATTACTGGACGGGATACTTCGCCAGCCGTCCCGAGCTGAAGACGAACCAGTACGCGGCGGCGCGCGCGCTGATGTCCGCGGAGGTCATCAGCGCGATTCTTCGCACGAGCAGCAGCTACGCGGCGTCTTCCCTGGATGCGCTCGACTCCACGATCTGGAACGGCTGGGAGGTGATTGCCCCCAGCACCCATCACGACTTCGTGACGGGGACCTCTCCGGACAATGTGTATCAAGGCGAGCAGCTTCCGCTCAGCCGGCAGGGCGTCTCGGTGGCGACGGACGTCCTGAGCCAGGGAATGGACAAGCTCGCGCAGGGAATCTCCGCGAAGCCGCAAGCCGATGAAATCCCCGTCGTCGTCTGCAATACGCTGGGCTTCGACCGGGCCCTGGGGCTGCTGGCGGAGGTGTCCCATCCTCCGGAGGACGACCGCTTCCGTCGGGTGCAGAGCGTGAGGGGGCGCAAGGGGCTGCTGCCCATCCAGCGGGCCGCGAACGGGAGCATCCTGTTCACGGCGGATCCACCCAGCGTGGGCTACGAGACGGTCTACCTCTCCACCCAGGCTCCTCCGGGCCCGATCGCGACAGCGACGTCGCCTGTCGGCGATACGGTGACGCTCTCCAACGATCTGATCAGCGCGACCCTGTCCAAGGCGGCCGGGTGGGGGATCAGCCAGCTCTCGTTCGGGGTGGACGGAAAGACACACACCCTGTTTGCCTCCGGAGGGGTGGGCAATCAGCTCCGGTTCTACAACGACTCCGGCAACATCTATCAATTCGGCAACGAGCCGTATGCCTCCTCCTCGCCCCCCGTCTATGGGACCTTCAGCCAGAGCATGTCCGCGACGTTCGTGGGGGGAGACGCCCGGTGGCTGGAGCAGGGGCCGCTGCGGTATCGCTTGCAGGCGGTGGTGACGGAGCAGCACAGCGGTCACACGTTCACGCTGGAGTACTCGCTGGTGGCGGGAGAGCGCTTCCTGCGGATGAAGCTGACGGGGGCCTCGCCCTCCGGCATGTCGGTCGTGGTGGCCTTCCCCATGGTGGGCGACAGCGGGACGGTGCCCACGACGCTCAGTTATGGAACGCCCCATTTCCAGCAGGATGTCCTGCCCGTGCCGAACTGGCCCGGCCCGACCTTCGTCGCCACGCATGACTACGTGGTTCCCTGCGTCCAACAAGGCAGCCAGCCGGTAGGGGGTATCTACCACCGCGGCATCCCGGCCTGGACGCTGGACAGCGAGGGGGTCCTGCTCGGCGTCGTGCTGCGCAATACGCCCGGCGGTGGACGGGGCGCCTCTGGCAGCGATTCCGGTACCCACCACCAGGAGTACCTGTTGGCACCTCCGGTGTACGTCGGGGGCACGCCCCGGCTCGTCACGCCCCTGAAGGACGCCCTGTCGGTGACGACACGACTGGAGGCTCGACTCATCACCGGAGGGGAGGGGGGCGCGTTGGCGGAGACGGCCTCGCTGGGCCGGGTGACGGCGACGAACGCCGGGACGCCCGTGGAGGAGCAGGACGTGATGATCCGCGTGGCGCGGGTGCAGGCGCCGGGCGCGGCGGGGGGTTACCCGACGGGCTGCGGAACGACGAGCGGAGCGATTCCCAGCAGCCTCGTGGTGCGCACCGAGAAGCGGAACAGCAATGCCACCCAGCTCACGGTGCAGCTCCCCTTCCTGGGCAACAGCAGTACGGCCGAAACGCAGGCGGTCACCGCGCTCGAAGCGCCGCTGGCGTCACTGACCGCCGTGCCGGCCAGGACGCAGACCCTGACGGTCGACTCACCCCACGCCCTGGCCTCCCTGCGGATCGCGTGGTGCAGGACCCAGGGAGGCTGATCCCAACCGGAATTCCCCATCCTTCCAACCTCTCATGAGGCAGGAGGGGTGGGATTCCGTGGCACGGGGCGGGAATGCTATGTGTCTGGGATGGACGCCGCACCCGCCGCCCTCTGTCCCAGACACCCTGAAACGTTCGCGGAAGGCACCTGCACCCGGTGTGGCACCTTCACGTGCAGCCAGTGTCGCAAGGGGCTGGGGGCGCACCAGGGGCTGTGTCCTTCCTGCCAGGACTTGAGCCGGAGCGGGAAGCCCTCCGGGCGGGCCGTGCTGTCGCTGGTGTTCGCCACCGTGGGCTTCTGCGGCTTCGTTCCTGGCATCTTCGGACTGGTGCTGGGGCAGAAGGAGCTCAACGCCATCGAGGCCGGAAAGGCGCCCAGGGCGGGACGCGACCCGGCGTTGATCGCTCGCAACCTGGGCTGGTTTCACGTGGTGATGTTCTTTCTCCTCCTCCTGGGGCTGTACACCCACCTCTGAGCTGGGAAGGGAGTTCGTCGATGGGCGCGTTGAATCTGGCACTGGAAGAGGGTGGACCCCGGAGCCTGGAGTTGCGCTGGGGCTCGAACTGGCGGGATCTGGAGATCACCCTGGACGATGAGCCGGTGGGCGCGGTGGCCGACAAGCTCCAACTGGAGCAGGGCGTGGAGTTCAAGCTTCCGGACGACAGCGTGCTGCACGTGCAGCTGCTTCACGTGCCGACGCCGGAGCTGCGCGTGCTGCGCAACGGCGCGCCGCTGCCCGACGCCGCGTCGGATCCCGTCCAGCAGGTGCGCACCGCCACGTTCCTGCTCTACGGGCTGGCGGCCTTCAGCGTCGGCGTCGCGATGGTATCGCTCGTCATGACGAGCAAGATGCGGCAGCAGCTCCCGGTGAGCGCGTCCAACCTCCTCTTCGGAGGCGTGCTGGCGGTGCTGGGCTTCTTCATGTTCAAGCGCTGGCGCGCGGCGCCGCTGCTGGCCATCCTGCTGTATTCGTTCGACACTCTCTCCACGCTGTACGTGGCGCTGACCTCGGAGAAGGTGGGGGGCATTTCCGCCCTGACGGGGCTGGTCATCCGCATCTTCATCTTCGGGGCGCTCGGCAAGGGCTTCCTGGGAGCGAGGGAGCTCGCGAGGCGTGAGAAGCAGCCGCTGACCGCCGCGCCACCCTCCCTGGGCCCGGCGGTCGCGTTTCCGGAGGCCTAGCGCGCGGCTACCACTGCGCGGGGTCGGCGTCGGCGAAGGTCGTGCCGGCGGCGATCTCGTCGAACCAGATGCTGCGCGTGCCCTGGCTGCCCTGCATGGAGCCGCTGTCGTACCAGCCATTGGCGTACAGGCCGACGCGGAACTGGAAGTAGCGGTCGTCGGACACGGTGGTGCTCAGGTTGTACTGCTCCAGCACCTTGGTGCCGTCGAACCAGAGCTTGAAGAAGCCGGTGCCGTCGCTGGCCCACTTCGCCTGGATGATGACCTTGTGCCATTCCCCGGCCGTCACCGTGGCCAGGTTGCCGAAGGTGACCGTCTTCTGGTTGCACACCGAGCCCTGCTTCACGCGCGTGAAGAGCTGGTTGCCGGAGAGCCACACCATGGTGGACGGCATGTAGTCGTCGCAGCCGGTGTTGGAGAAGTCCGCGATGAACTGCGCGATGTTGTAGGACTGCGGCTGGAACTGCCAGTCCGCCTGCAACCGGAACGCGAAGCCGTAGAAGCCCGTGTCGCCGCGCCGGTACACGTTGTTCTTCACGACCTCTGAGTGGTAGCGGCCGTTGTAGGAGGGGTCGTAGATCTGCGTCACCTTGATGGCCGTCGGCCCCTCGTAGGTAACGTTCGTCACCTCGTTCACCGTGCCGTTGTGCTCCCGGTTGATGGAGTTCCAGCCGGAGAGCGTGCCGGTGTTGCGGAAGATTTCCGCTGCCTCCGCCACCAGGCCGAACGCGAACAGGGAAACACCCGCGGCAATGCCAACGTTCTTGAGCTTCATTGCAGGGAGTCCTTTCTGGACTTTTCCACTGCCATTGATTCTATCTCGTTTTGCTCGTTTTTCAAGTTAAAACCCAGGCAGGTTTGTTAGGCTGGGTTCTCCACCTGGGAGGACTCATGACCGCGATGCGCCGTCTGATGTTGTGCTTGGGTTTGGTCGTATTTTCCGCGCAGGGTGCCTTCGCGGCACAGGGAGAAATCCTGGCCCGTCCATATGGGACGGTGCCCGGGATGACCTTGGGCTTCTGGGAGTATCTGCCCCTGGGCTACGACGACGCGCCCACCGAAACGTTCCCGCTGGTGGTCTTCCTGCATGGGACGGGCGAAGTGGGCAATGGCAGTGCGACGGCGCTGGAGAAGGTGATGAACCTCAACGCGCCGCCCCGGCTCATCCGCAACGGACGTGATTTTCCATTCATCCTGATCGCGCCCCAGCGCTTCAACGCGTTCATCTCGGTGGGGGAAATCGACGCCATCATCGAGTACGCGAAGGTGCACTACCGGGTGGACCCCAGCCGCATCTACCTGACGGGCATCTCCGCGGGCGCCATCCAGACCTGGGCCTACGCGGCGGTGCACTACAACAAGCTGGCCGCCATCCTCCCCATCGCGGGGAATGCCTCCAGTCTGAACCTCTGTCCGGCGGCGGCGTCAGGGCTGCCCGTGTGGGCCTTCCACGGCACGGCGGATGGCCAGGTCTCCCAGTGGGGCTCCATCAATCCGGTGAACCAGATGAACACCACCTGTTCGCCCGCCGCGAACCCCGCGGCGCTGCTCACGCTCTATCCGGGCGTCGGGCACGATTCCTGGGGCCGGACGTTCGATGGCTCGGCGGGGCATGACGTCTACGCGTGGCTGTTGGGCCATTCGCTCTGAGTTTCAAGGGGCGGTCATGACAAGGCCATGACCGTTCCCGGACATGTTTGCCTTTCGGTGTCCAGGCTTCGCAGAGTGGGGCTCTCTTGACGCAAAGGGAGTTCCCACATGCCGAAGTCCGCGCGTTGCATTGTCTTGACGTTCCTCGCCGGCCTCTGCGCCTGCGCCGCCGCGCAGCAGACCCCGCCGGGCGGGCCGCACGACTCACTGGACGTCCGCGTGCTGAACATCGTGGACGAACAGGGCCGGACGCGCATCCGCCTGGGGGCACCGTTGCCCGACCCGCAGGGGATGAAGCGCAAGTACAAGGCCGTCGGCATCCAGCTCCTGAACGCGGAGGGGAAGGAGGTGGGAGGCATTGGGATGATGGATGAGACGAACTCCCGTGCGCTCTGCTTCGACACCGAGGATGGCTACGAGTCGCTGTGCCTGGGGCTCTTCAAGGAGCAGCCCTCCGTCTACCTGATGGTGAAGGGCAAGGACCGCATCTCCCTGAGCGTGGACCACGACGTCGCCAGGGTGGCGGTCAGTGACGCGGAGGAGAAGCCGCGCCTGCTGCTGACCGTGGACAAGGACGGCAAGACGCACGTCGAGGGCCTGACGCCGCCGCAAGAGAACCGGTAGCGAAGGCGTCCTCGCGGGGTTAGGGTGGTGGATGCGTGCGAGCCCCCGGGGTGGGGGTTCGGAGCCCGGACGAGGTGCGCCGTACCCGGTCACGACAAGACGACGCCTTCACGGGAGTCGTGCGTCATGTCGTCGTGGATCCTCCTTGTCATCGCCGGTCTGCTGGAAGTGGCCTGGGCCATTGGCCTGAAATACACGCAGGGGTTCACCCGGCCGCTTCCCAGCATCCTCACCGTGGCGGGAATCGTCGCCAGCATGGGCCTGCTGTCCTACGCGGCGAAGAGCCTGCCCATCGGCACGGCCTACGCGGTCTGGGTGGGCATCGGGGCCTTCGGCGCGGCCGTCATGGGCATGGTGCTCTTCCACGAGCCCGCCACCGCGCCCCGGTTGTTCTTCCTGGGGTTGTTGCTGGTGGCCATCGTGGGATTGAAGGCGACCAGCGGGGGGCACTGAAGCCCCAGCAGTCGAAGGCCCATCAGGCAATGATATCCTCCCATCCGAGAAGGCCTGGATGGGGGGAACCGTGGCTGCGAAGCACTACCAGACCCAGAAAGAGCTCAAGCGGGAGCACGAGAAGAAGCCCAACGAGAGCGGCTGCATCTGGAAGCACTACATCCCGAAGGGCGACTGGCAGGCGCATCCCTGCCACTACCAGAACAACAGCTTCAAGATTTCGAAGGGCGCGCGTGCCGCGAAGTACAAACCGGACGTGGCCAGGGTCGAGAAGGTTCGCGGCAATCAGGGCGAACTCAAGAAGCAATACGAAGAATCGCTCAAGGACCATCGAGAGGCGTCGGAGAAGAGGCTGCGCGACCTCTCCCAGGAGCGTTCGGCGGCCAAGGCCAGTGGAGAAACACTCCCGGGCCGTGTCCATTTCCGGTGGTTCGTGACGCTGAGGCAGGTGGAGGCACTGCGGAAGCTGGACCCGAGCGAGCTCTTGAGCCGGTACTTCGACGCGTTCTCAGATGCCTTCAAGCGCCTGGCCATGAATGACAAGGCCTGGGAGGTCGGGCACACGCTGGAGCCTCGCTTCGTCAATGCCAGGTACCTGGGATTGGCGGGGAGCCTGAAAGCCCAGGTCTTGGGCGTGGTGGCCCCCATCGGCTTCGCGCCGAACCACGACCTTGCTCGGCTGGGATCGTGGTACCCGTATGACCACGAACACCATCACATCATCCCGGACACGTCGCTGCGCAACGGAATGCTGCGCCTGCCCGACGCACAGACCACCTTTCAGCAGCGCCTCTCCGTGTTGATGGAGTCGAAGTGGAACGTCCACAATGACAAGAACGTCATGCTCCTGCCGGATGACGTCACCATCGCGGACATCCTCGGGCTCCCGGCGCACTGCCCCTGGGGCTCGACCGGGCATGAGGCGTACTCCGAGCAGGTTGAGTCCTATGTCGAGAAGATTGCCGCGCAGATCGACGAGGAACTCGCCGCGAGCGAGGATGATGCCCACGAGGCCGAGAAGAAGGCGGGAGCGCGCTTGAAGCGGGAATTGGATGCGCGGGCGCAGAGCTTGTATGGACAAATCGTGAATAGGGAAGTGACGCTGTAGGGCACCTGCCGTTCCCGAGTCATGGAATGTGAACCCCGATGACCCAGACCCGATTCTCCTACTTCACGCTGCCGCACTTCCCGGGCCCGGAGATCGCTGCGACCGAACCGTTCACCGGGCGCCACCTCCCCAAGCCCATTCGAACCCGCTGGGGCGTGCCCATTGGTATGGACTTCCATCCGGCCACGGTGGTGACGCTCTCTGCGAAGTCGGGGCCTCGCTTCACGGACTTCATCCACACGACGACCCGACTCATCCTGGCTTCGGAGCAGGTGTGTGGCCTCTTCCAGGCAGGGGGCGTGACCCGCGAGCAGGCCGAATACCTTCCGTTCGTGCTCAAGGACAAGAAGGGCAAGGTCCGGCCCGAGAAATACCTTCTCATCAATCCCTTGCTGAAGTTTCCCTGCTTCGACTTCGAGCGCTCCTCTTACACCCTGTTCTCGGATGAGGAGGCGACCACGCCCGGGGTGAAGGAGATCTGCGTCATCGAGAAGTTGCAGGTGCGGGAGGACCAGATTCCGGCGGACGCGAAGCTGTTCCGGCTGGCGGAATACCCGGACGTGAAGCTCATCCGCTCCGACCTGTTGGACGCGCTCAAGGCCCAGGGCCTGGACAGTGGGCTGGCGGTGCTGCCGCTGGGAGGGTTCCTGACGTGAGCCTCAAGACGCTGGAGTTCACCCTCCGGAACCTGGGCACCCTGCTGGTGCGGCACCTGGATCAGCTCTCGGAGCCGGATCCCTCGAAGCTGCTCGAACTCAGTACCCTCTACCGGCGCATCGGCATCGGTCATCTGCTGGCCCACCACGACGTGCGTGAGTTCGCCGAGAACCTCTTCAGCAGCGCGGAGACGTATCTGATGCTGCTGCGCACGCAGGAACCGGGCGCGGAAGGCCCTCGCTCCCTCCTGGCGCGAAGCCGGGGCGTTCCCCTGCTGGATGCGCTCTGCCTTGGCGCCTGGGACCTGGCCCGGGACATCGATGGCGCGATGCCAGCGACATGGTGGTCCGACGTGGAAGAGGAGGAGGCCTTTCTCTACTTCAAGCTCCTCCCCGCGCTCATCGACGGGAAGGTGGATCCCGGAGATGCGCGAAAGCTGGCGGCACTGCTGGAGGCCGAGGGCACAGCCCGCCTGCGCGCTGTCGATGCCGTGCTCCGGGCGGATGAGCGGGCCTTCGAGGATTCGCTGCGGACGCTGACGGATGACTGGCGTATCGCCATCGAGCAGGACCGGGAGACCCGTCCGGTGGACCCCTACCATGACCACACGGAGGCCCAGGTGTTCATCGAGGGTGCGGCGCTCGTGAGGCTGGCCCGGCTGCGGGGACTGAAGGCCCAGGAGCGGTACGACTTCATCCCCGCGTCCATCCTGCGGGACCTCACGCAGGTGTTGCCGTCATCCGTCATGGGCTGAGCGACGAACGGGAGTCGATCATGCGGCTGGCCCTCACCGGCATGGGAATGCTCAGCACCTTGGGGGACGACGTCGTCTCGTCGTGCGCGGCGCTTCGTTGCGGCATTGCGCGTCCTGCACCGCTGCGCTTCGACGTCTACTCGGAGGACGAAGAGGAGGGCGTGGTGCGTGTCGTGGGGCATCCGCTCCAGGGCCTCACGAATGGGTTCGAAGGTCTTGGCCTCTACACCCTCATGGCGGCGCATGCCTTGAGTGACCTCGTCCGGTATGCAGGGCTGGGCCGGCGGGACAGGGCGTTCTGGGCTTCAACAGCGGTCTTCCCCTGCCTCTCGCGCCCGCGCATGGAGGACCTCGGGATTCCCTTCGAGGAGCTGTTGAGAAAGCGGCTCGTTCCGGCGGTCCTGGCGGAACTGGAGCTTCCTGGTGTTTCCGGGCAGGGACGCAGTTTCATGTCCGGCCACGCTTCGGTGCTGGAGGCGATCCACGCGTCCGGGCAGGTGCTTTTCGATGGTGGGGTGAAGCGCGTCATCCTCCTGGCCGTGGACAGCCTCGTGGGCGGTGACGACGTCATGTGGCTGGCACAACGGGGGATGCTCAAGACGCCGGAGCGACCCGTGGGACTGATGCCAGGGCAGGCCGCGGTGGCGCTCCTGCTGGAGGGCGAGGTCGAGGCGCGTCGTCGCGGCGCACGGATGGAGGCCTTCATCGATGCAGTCCACGTTGGCGTGGAGCCCGACAGTCGGGAACGTCGAAAATCCGGTTCGGGGTTGGGGTTGGCGGGAGTCCTGACTCGGACCCTCGCGTCCCGCCGGGTGGTTCCTGAAGCCTATGGAGACCTGAACGGGGAGGACTCCCGCGCGCGGGAGTGGGGGAGTGCACTCGTGCGCCTGTCGGGCACGCATGACCTGCCGGTTGCTCCCCGGTGTCCCGCGATATCGCTGGGCGACACGGGTTCGGCGAGTGGGGCCATCGCGATTGCCGCCGCCGCGCGCTCCTTCGTTCGCGGTTACGCCAAGGGGGCGGAAGTGCTCGTCTGGTCCAGTTCGGACTCGGGTGAGGTCGCCTCGGCCCTCGTGGTCCAGGGCGACCGTCCCGAGCGGGTGGCGCGCAGGAGCGATTGAGCCGAGGTGTATGCGGTCCCGTGACGCGCCTGCCTGTCGCCGGGCCGAATCGAAAGATTGGCCGACGCCTTCCTGATCGCCGCCCTTCGCATCCGGCCGTTGCCCTCCTACAGAAGGGGGACGGCAAGGAGCGGAACGATGGCGGATCTGGCGACAGCGGTGACGGAGCGCTTGTTGATCGACGCGGGCATTCGCGAGGGGATGCGCGTGCTCGACGTCGGCTGCGGGAGGGGCCTGGTCTCGTTGCTCCTCGCGCGCCTCGTAGGGGCACGGGGACAGGTGGTGGGCGTGGACATCGATTCACGTTCGCTCGCGGTGGCGCGGGAGACGGTCCAGGACGCGCGCATCACCTTCGTGGAGGGCGACTTCCGCTCGCTCTCGTCCGAGCACGGCCTGTTCGACGCCGCAGTTGGAAGACGGGTGCTGATGTACCAGCCGGATGCAGTCGAGGCCCTCCGCGGCCTCGCCCGTGTCCTGCGACCTGGGGGCTTGATGGCATTCCAGGAGCACGACTCGACGGTGGCACCGACGAGCCTCACGCCCCTGCCGCTTCACGAAAAGGTGCGTGCCTGGATGTGGCGCACCGTCGAACGTGAGGGTGGCAATGTGCACATGGGCTTCGGCCTCGCATCCGCGCTCACGCGGGCGGGCCTCACGGTGGAGCAAGTCCGGGCCGAGGCCATCGTGCAGACCCCGGCGATGCACCACCCCGTGGGCGCCATCCTGCGCGCGATGCTCCCCCGGATCGTGGAGCGGGGAGTGGCCACGGAAGCGGAGCTGGGCATCGACACGATCGATGCGCGCCTTATCGAGGAGCGGACGCAGGCGGATGCGACGTACATCGGGGAGATGGTCTTCGGCGCGTGGGCACGGCTGCCCCGGTAGGCGTCATCCGTCCCGGAGTGAGGTGAGCTTGAAGAGCAGGAAGGCGCCTGCCAGGCAGAGGAGGCCCAAGAGCCCCGCCATGACGGGGACCCGCCACGGGCCGCTCGCGCCGGCGAAGAACATCGTCTGTGTACGCGGGTCCAGGCGCAATTCCACCTGCTCACCCATCCGGTCCGGCCGGTCCGAGCGCGTTTGCTCGACCACGGCCTCCCGCGTGGCGCCCTCCGCCTCGTAGCTCACGCGGTATTTGAAGCAGGGGTAATAGTACCTGCGATTGTTGCGGTCCTTGCCGCTGCACCGGTCTTCTTCGTGGCCGCTGATGGCGCCCGACACATTCACGGCGTGGGCCTGGACGTCGAAGGCGTCCCGGCTCAGCACGAAGGAGGCGACGAGCAGGCCCACCGCGAAGGCCCCCAGAAGTACGATGGCAACCCAACGCCTGAACGGACTGACGCTCACAGCTGGGCTCTCCGGTGGTGGCTGCCCGGAGCGCCCTGCCGGGCCCCAGGGCATGAACCGGCATCCTAGCGCGTGTCAGTAACGCAGGCGCGGTCAGCCCGGTGGTGAGCCTGTTTGGGCGTGACGATTGGCACAGGGACGGCCCTATCAGGCCCCCGATCTGCACCTTCTTTGCAGGGCGGCGATGCGCTGTCGCAAGATACCTCCATGTCATCGCTCCGAGATTTCAAAATCTATCTGGCCACTGAGTACGTTTCGCCCACCACAGGGGCTCCGCTCGGTGCCGGAGCATCCGGAGATTACCCCTCGCGTCTGCGCCGCATTGAACGGCTGACCCAGCAGCAAGTGGAGGGCGCGAGTCCCGATAGCCTGCGCACGCTAGCCGAGCAGCTCGGTGGCGACCATGTGGTGGCCAACAAGCTGAACCGGAAAGTAGTCGCAGACATACGGGTCGCGCTCAAGTGTTACGCCGACTATCTGTCCCTGCGCTCAAACCGGAGCGGTGACGAGGACGGCCTCAGAGAGCTTGGCGCTGATGCGATCGTGGCTGAACTGGAGAGGATTGGCTTCTCTTCGACCACTCCGCGCAAGGACCTTCATGAGCTACAGCGACGAGCCCTGGTCATCTATGTGAAACGGCTGACAGCTCACCAGCGGATCGTGATTCAGCCAGATTTTGAGCTGAACTATTCGAGGCTCTGCGCCATCCCTGGCGTCGTCAGAGAACCAATTCTCAGCTTCTACCACGACCCCTCGATGTCGCGGTTTCCGCGCCGTGACGAAGGTGGGACAGAGGCCGTTCCGTACGGGCTTGATTTCGACGTCGTAGATTCCGCGGCGCTGCGCAAGTTGGTCCATGCTCTTGATGCAATAACCGCAGACGACGGGTTTCTTCAGGCGGCAACTCCTCTTGAGGATCCAACGACTGAAAAGCAGCAGCTTCACAAGGCTCGCGTAGGCCAGGGGCGTTTCAGGGCTGACTTGATCGAGTACTGGGCCGGGACGTGCCCACTGACCCGCATTCAAATTCCAGAGTTGCTGCGGGCTTCTCACATCAAACCCTGGAGTAAGAGCACCGATCGCGAGCGGTTGGATCCCTTCAACGGACTGCTTTTGGCCGTTCACTTCGACACGCTCTTCGACCAGGGCTACATCAGCTTCACTGACGAAGGAGAACTCCTCTTGGCGCAGGCGCTTGGTGCAGCGGAGCGCGACGTATTCGGACTCGAGGGGGCACTTCCGCGGCTCTCGGTGGACCCCAGGCACCTTGCTTACCTTGCCCACCACAGGGCGCACGTGTTCTTGGGGCCGATTCCTCCTCTTGGATGAAGGCTGAGGACTGGTAACGAAAGGGCATTCGAAACCATGCCCCATGGCGGGCACAGGTTTGCGGAGACAGGTGGCGGTTTCCGACATCCCACCCGTGCCGGACTGTGGGGGAGTGAATCCTCCCCCGACACGGTCCTTCCGTGACCAGGACCCTGCAGGCGGAGGATGCGCGCCGGTTCCCCACGCGAGGACACGACGATGAGCGACGCGAAGTTCGAGCTGTTCTACTGGCCGGGCCTCCCGGGCCGGGGCGAGTTCGTCCGGCTGGTGCTGGAGGAGGCGGGCGCGGACTGGGTGGACGTGGGCCTGCTGCCGGAGTCGCAGGGCGGCGGCGCCAGGGCCATCATGGACATGTTGGGCAAGGGGGCCGTCCCCGCGTACGCGCCGCCAGTGCTCAAGGTGGGCGACCTCGTCATCGCCCAGGCTCCCAACATCTGCTCCTACCTGGGCGAGCGCTTCGGTCTGGTGCCCCCGGACGAAGCCGCCCGGCTGCATGCGCGCCAATTCCAGCTCACCGTCGCGGACATGGTGCTGGAGGCGCACGACACGCACCATCCCATCGCGGTGATGAAGACCTACGAAGAGCAGAAGGAGCCCGCGAAGGCCCGCGCCCAGGTCTTCCGCACCGAACGCATCCCGAAGTACCTGGGCTATTTCGAACGCGTGCTGAAGGCGAACACGCGGGGCGGCGGCAGGTATCTGCTCGGCGGGGACTTCACCTATCCGGAACTGGCACTGTTCCAGCTCGTGGAGGGCCTGCTCTACGCGTTCCCGAATGCAATGCGGAGCATCGCCCCACAGGTGCCCGGCGTGATGGCCCTGCGTCAGCGCATCGCGGAGCGCCCTCGCATCGCCGCGTACAAGGCCTCCCAGCGCGCCCAGTCCTTCAACCCGAAGGGCATCTTCCGCCACTACGCGGAGCTGGACGAACCGAACGCGATGAAGTGACCCTGGGGCACGGCGGCGACCTCGCGGGCGAAGAACAGGTCCTCGCCCACGCCGTGCACGCGCACCTGGATGAGCGGATCCGAGGGGTACTGCCGGGGCGGATCGTCGAACACGAGCGCCACGACGACGCCCACGCGGTCCAGGAACCGCTCCGTGATGGGATCGCCCGGCTCCGTGCGGACGATCATCACCGCCGCGCCAATGCGCACCGGCGCGCCGTCCACGTCTTCCGTCAGAATGAGCGAAGGGTCATGCTTCATGGAGCGTAGGTCCGGGGTTTGAGTCGTTTCGACAGGGCCCAGGTCATCAGGGCCAGGAGCGCCCAGGCGCCCAGGTGATACGCGGCCACGTGTCCGGCGCCCTGTTCGCAGGCCAGCTCGCCCACGAACGCGCCCACCGTGCCCGCGGCAAGTCCCGCCACCACCGCGCGCAGTGGCTCGAAGGCCGCCTGGCGCAGCACCCCCAGCGCCACGACCACCGGCACCAGCGCCATCGCCACATGCCCCGCGGTGCAGACCCAGGCGGGAAGGGCGGACGGGCCCAGGGGCGCCGCCCGGGTGAGCACCAGCAGCGCCGCGCTTACCGCCGCCATCCCCACGCCCACCCACCGCAGCGGACGCCGACGCGGCGCGAGCGCCCCCCACGAACACACCGCGCTCGTGGACAGCAGGAGCGCCAGCATCGGCGCGCGGCCCAGCAGCGCCGGACCCGAGGCCTGTCCCAGCGCCAGGAGCACGCCCGTCACCGCCAGCGCCATGCCCGCGGCCGCGGCGAACAACCCCACCGCCTGCGAACGCCAGCGCCGCACCGGCTGCCGCAGCGACAGCTCCGCGCGGGACGCCGCGAGCGCGCGCTCCAGGGCCCGCGGATCCAACCGGGGCGGGGGCGAGGACAGCGGGTCGGAAGGGCCGGGCATCAGGCGTCCTCCAGCCCGCCGAGCAGCTCGCGCAGCTTCTCGTAGCCCCGGTGCGCCCGCAGCCGGGCCGCGCCCGCGCGGATGCCACGCAGTTGAGCAATCTCCTCGAAGGACCAGCCCTCCAGCTTGCTCAGCACCACCGCCTCCCGCTGCTCCACGGGGAGCTGCTGGAGCGCGTCCTCGATGCGCCGGCGCATCGCCGGGTCGCCCTCGGGCGCCGGCACCGACGTGGGGCCTTCCGGGGCCGCGTGCGCGTGGGCATCCACGTGCTGCTGGTGCCGCAGGGCATCGCGGGCCGCGTTCGCCGCGATGGTGAGCAGCCAGGGGGTGAAGCGCGTGCCCGGCTCGTAGCGTCCCCGCGCGCGGATGACCGACAGGAATGTCGTCTGCAAGAGGTCCTCCGCCAGCGGTCCGTTCCTCACCATGCGCGCAAGGAAGCCGTGCACACGTCCGGCGTGTCGGGCGAAGAGCGCCTCGAATGCCGAGTGATCTCCCTGACAGAACAGGTCCATGAGCGCTTCGTCCGTGACGCTCCCCATCGTCTGGCTCACGGACGGCCCTTCCCGGAATTCGTTTCCGGACGTGGACGGTTGATTCTCCAGGACTTCCAAGGGCTTGAAACCACTGGCCCCTGGGAAGCCTTCGGCAGGGGGATCCTTTCCCCGAAGCGACCGGCTAGTGTCGCGCGTCTTTCCGGTCTCCTCGCGTTTTCACACTTCGAGCGCACATGTCCCCGGCCGAGGTCGTCATCCAGAACACGTTGTTCGAGTCGCTCCTGCGCTGCGTCCGCCTGGACTCGTCGCTGCGGGAGCGGCTGGCGGCGGCCGGGTACGATCCGGACCGGCCCCGCGCCTCCTATCCGGCGTCGGTGTTCCTGCGGTGCCAGAACCTGGTGCTCGCGACCGCCTACGCGGGCCGGCTGCCCCAGGAGGCCCTGCGGCAGATGGGGCGCGACCTGGTGCGCGGCTTCTTCGAGACGCTGGTGGGCAAGGTGGTGAACGTGGCCCTGAAGGTGGCCGGCCCCGAGCGCGCGATGAAGCGGGTGGCGCTGAGCTTCCGTTCGGTGATGGAGCCGGTGGAGATCCAGTCCACGGAGCTGGCCAAGAAGGACTGGCGGGTGACGTTCCAGGGCTACCCCTTCCCGGCGGAAGCGGCGGCGGGGTGCTGTGAAGAGGCCCTGCGTCAGTCCGGGGCGGCGAGTCCCACGGTGGTGCTGGAAAGCGACACCGGCACGGGCCGCTTCGAGCTGCGCATCCGTTGGTAGGACGTCGGTGTGCACGCGGTAACGGTGGGCATCATCCTTCCACCGAGGCATGGCTGAATGCGCTATGAGGGCCCCATGAAAATCGGCAAGGACAGCGTTGTCGCCATTGATTACAAACTGCACCTCGGCGACGGGGTGGTGGTGGATGAGAGCGAGGCGGGAGATCCGCTCGTCTACCTGCACGGCTACGAGGAGATCGTCCCCGGCCTGGAGAAGGCCCTGGAGGGCAAGGCGGCCGGTGAGACGCTGAAGGCGACCGTCTCCGCTGCGGACGGCTACGGGGACTACGACCCGGAAGGCGTGGAGGAGGTGCCGCGCACCGAGTTCCCCGAGGACCTGGAGATCAAGGCCGGCGGCATCCTGAGCGCCACGGATCCGGACGGGGACGAGGTCGACTTCCTGGTGAAGGAAGTGAAGAAGGACACCGTGCTGGTGGACTTCAACCACCCCTTCGCCGGCAAGGAGCTGCACTTCGAGGTCACCATCAAGGAAGTGCGCGCGGCCACGCCCGAGGAACTCGAGCACGGGCACGCGCACGGCCCGGACGACGACCACGATCACTGACCGGCGGGGCCCTTCGGTCGGGCCTTACCGTGGGAGCGGGCATGGCGCCCGGGCGTCGCATCCGGGGCCCGGGTGGAGCGGCCATGGTCGGCCTGGGGAGGACCCGGGTCGCGCTGCTTCGCGAGGAACGCCTCCATCTCCTTGCGGAAGATGGGGTTCTTGCGAGGCACCTCCGCGAGGGGCAGCTCCTGGCGGATGATGCTTTCGATGTCGCGCAGGGTGCGGCGCTCCACGTCCAGCGCGAAGAGTGACGCCCGTCCACTGGCCTCCGCGCGAGCGGTGCGGCCGATGCGGTGCACGTAGTCCTCCGGCCCATGCGGGATGTCCAGGCTGATGACGTGGCCGATGTCGTCCACGTCCAGGCCGCGCGCGGCGAGGTCGGTGGCCACGAGGCAGCGGTACTGGCCCCGGCGGAAGCCCTCCAGCGCCTGACGCCGCTGGGCCTGCGTGCGGCCCGCGTGCAGCGCGGCGGACTTGTGGCCCGCGGCGGCGAGCAGCTCCTTCATCTTGTCCGCGCGGGCCTGGGTGCGCACGAACACGAGCGCGCTCGCCTCATCCTCGGCGAGCAGCGTGAGGAGCAAGGGCCACTTCTCCTCCGGCTTCACCATGTACAGGTGCTGATCCGCGCGCGGCGCGGGCGTCCCGCTGGGGGTCACCTCCACGCGCACGGGCTTGTTGAGCGCGCGCTGACCGAAGCGGGCCACGTCCGCGCCCAGCGTCGCGGAGAACAGCAGCGTCTGGTGCTTGCGCGGCAGCGCCTGGAGGATCTGGTTGATCTGCGGCAGGAAGCCCATGTCCAGCATCCGGTCCGCCTCATCCAGCACCAGCGTGCGGATGTGCGACAGGTTCACGGCCTTGATGCCCAGCAGGTCCACCAGCCGGCCCGGGGTGGCGACGATGAGGGTGGGGCGCTCCTTCAGCTCCGCCACCTGGGCGTTCATGTCCTCGCCGCCGATGATGGTGATGGGCAGCACGCGCCGGGGCTCGCCGAAGAAGCGGGCCTGCTCCGCCACCTGCTGCACCAACTCGCGCGTGGGGGCGAGGATGAGGCCCAGGGTGCCGCGCTCCCCGGCGAAGCGCTCAATCATGGGGAGCAGGTAGGCGGCCGTCTTGCCGGTACCGGTGGCCGCGCAGCCGATGACGTCACGGCCGGACAGCGCGGGAGGAATGGCCTGCGCCTGGATGGGCGTGGGGGTACCGAAGCGGGCGCGCTTCACGGCACCCAGCGTTTCGGGAGACAGGCCCAGGGACTTGAAAGTGGCACTCATGCCCCCACGCCTCCCACGTCCGGGCCGGGGAGGGAAGGGGATTGACACACAAGCAGGCGCGCCCCAGGCCTGTCTGGGGCGCGCCGGGGTGCCTTTCAGGCCGCGTTCAGGGCCGCGCCGTGGTGGCGCAGGTGGTCCTCCATGAACGTGGAGACGAAGTAGTAGCCGTGGTCGTAGCCCTCCTGCATCCGCAGCGTGAGGGGCTGGCCCACCGCGTCGCAGGCTTCCTTGAGGAGGGACGGGTGGAGCTGATCCGGCAGGAACTTGTCCTTCGTGCCCTGGTCCACCAGCAGCGCCGGCACGCGCTTGCCGGAGCGGAGCAGCTCGGTGGCGTCGTACTCGCGCCACGTCTGCTCATCCGGGCCCAGGTAACCGCCAAAGGCCTTCTTGCCCCAGGGGCTGCGGATGGGGGCGCCAATGGGGGCGAACGCGGACACGGAGCGGTAGCGGCCGGGGTCGCGCAGCGCCGTGACGAGCGCGCCGTGCCCTCCCATGGAGTGGCCGAAGATGCCCTCGCGGTCCATGCGCGCGGGGAAGTGCGCGCCGATGAGGCCGGGCAGCTCCTTCGTGATGTACGTGCCCATCCGGTAGCGCATGTTCCACGGCGGCTGGGTGGCGTCCAGGTAGAAGCCCGCGCCGGTGCCGAAGTCCCAGTCGGTGTCCTCGCCCGGGATGCCCGCGCCACGCGGACTGGTGTCCGGCGCCACGAGCATCAAGCCCAGCTCGGCCGCCACGCGCTGCGCGCCGCCCTTGGTGGGGAAGGTCTCCTCGGTGCAGGTGAGGCCCGCCAGGTAGTACAGGACGGGCACCTTGCCGTGCTTCGCCTGGGGCGGGGTGAAGACGCTGAAGCGCATCTCGCCGCCGCAGGCTTCGGACGGGTGCTTCCAGAAGGACTGCGTCCCCCCGAAGCACGCGTGCTCGCTGACCAGCGTGGGGGCGGTGCTCATCCGTACTTCACCACGCTGCGGATGGACTCGCCTTTGTGCATCAGCTCGAAGCCGTGGTTGATGTCCTCCAGCTTGAGCGTGTGGGTGATGAGCGGGTCCACCTGGATCTTCCCGTCCATGTACCAGTCGACGATCTTGGGCACGTCGGTGCGGCCGCGCGCGCCGCCGAAGGCGCTGCCCTTCCACACGCGCCCGGTGACGAGCTGGAACGGCCGGGTGCTGATCTCCTGCCCCGCGCCGGCAACGCCGATGATGATGCTCTCGCCCCAGCCGCGGTGGCAGCACTCCAGCGCCTGGCGCATGGTCTTCACGTTGCCGATGCACTCGAAGCTGTAGTCCGCGCCGCCGCCGGTGAGGTTGACCAGGTACGGGACGAGGTCGCCCTCCACGTCCTTCGGGTTGACGAAGTGGGTGAGGCCGAACTTCTCAGCGATCTCCTTGCGCGCGGGGTTCAGGTCCACGCCGACGATCATGTCGGCGCCCACCATGCGCGCGGCCTGCACGACGTTGAGGCCGATGCCGCCCAGGCCGAAGACGACGACCTTCGCGCCGGCCTCCACCTTCGCGGTGTAGACGACGGCGCCCACGCCCGTGGTGACGCCGCAGCCGATGTAGCAGACCTTGTCGAAGGGGGCGTCCTCGCGGATCTTCGCGACGGCGATCTCCGGCAGCACCGTGTAGTTCGCGAACGTGGAGCAGCCCATGTAGTGGTGGATGGCCTGCTTGCCCAGGCGGAAGCGGCTGGTGCCGTCCGGCATCAGGCCCTTGCCCTGCGTGGCGCGGATGGCCGTGCACAGGTTCGTCTTCTGGGACAGGCACGACTTACAGCCGCGGCACTCCGGCGTGTAGAGCGGGATGACGTGGTCGCCCTTCTTCACGCTGGTGACGCCCGCGCCCACGTCCACCACGATGCCTGCGCCCTCGTGGCCGAAGATGGCGGGGAACAGGCCTTCGGGGTCCGCGCCGGAGCGGGTGAACTCATCCGTGTGGCACAGGCCAGTGGCCTTCAGTTCGATGAGCACCTCGCCCGCCTTGGGGCCCTCCAGGTGCACGGTTTCGATGCTCAGGGGCTTGCCGGCCTCGAAGGCGACGGCGGCGCGGACGTCCATGGTGGGGCTCCAGGAATGGGGAACGAAGCGTCCCCACTGTAGAAGCCACGCGCGGATCCGGCTGTGAAAAGTGGGGACTCCACGCATCGAGCGTCCGCGCCCGGACCCTGCGCGTGCGGGCGCTCGATACACGTGTGCCCGCAGCTACACGGAGATGAGGCCCTTGCGGATGCCCTCGGTGACGGCCTCCACGCGGTTCGTGACCTCCAGCTTCCGGTAGATGTGCTCCAGGTGCGTGCGGATGGTGGCCTTGGACAGGGTGAGCAACCGGGCCGCCTCGCTGTTGGACACACCCTTGGCGATGAGCTGGAGGATTTCGCGCTCGCGATCCGACAGGGGCTTGAGCAGGGGTTCCTGCGCGGAGGTGTCCTGGAGGGCTTGAGCCGGGGCGGGATCGACGGCGGAGGGCGCCACCGCCAGCGGTTCGGTGGGCACGGGGCTGGAGTCCGGCTCCACGCGGAAGTGGCGCAGCAGGCGCCGCGCGAGGTTCGGCTGGATGACGGTGCCTCCGGCGCGGACCTCCTTGATGGCCTCGACGATCTTGTCCACCGTCGCGCCCTTGAGCAGGTAGCCGGACGCGCCCGCCTTCACGGCCTCCAGGACTTTGTCCTCCTCGTCGAAGATGGTGAAGATCAGGATCTCCATCTTCGGAAAGCGCGCCTTCACCTCGCGCGTGACGTCGATGCCGCTCATGCGCGGCAGCCCCAGGTCCAGCAGCAGCACGTCCGGCGCCGCGCGCTCCACCTCCTCCATCGCGGCCTCGCCGGACAGGGCGGTGCCCACGATGTCGATGTCCGGGTGGCCCTCGAAGAGACGGAGCTGGTTCTTCAGGATCTTGGTCTGGTCCTCCACGACGAACACGCGGATGGGCAGGGGGGCGGCGGCAGGGGTCGGGTCCACGG
>NZ_RAWD01000120.1:0-25648 GCF_003612065.1 Corallococcus sp. CA047B | reverse complement strand
CTGTTACCCCTGGCAGGGGGCCCTTCGCGGGCAGCGGGGCGCCCCGGGACGACCCAGGCACCGGAAGGACACCCGGAGTCCGGCGGGCGGGCAGGGGGGCCCTGATGGACCCTGGACGTCCTTGAAGAATGTCCTTAAGCGCAACCCCCATGGGTGGGAGGATGCGTGATAGACGGCTGCCCTTCCGAGGCGAATGACGCGAGACCCGACCCATCCCCCGCCCCCAGGCGGAACGCTGCCAGCCGCGCCCGGAGACGACGCGCGCGGAGAGGCCTCCTTTGAGGCGGCAGCGGTGGAGTCCTCCGGGTCCGCGCACGAGGTTTCTTCTATGTCTTCCCCCCTGGACCTGACGGGCCAGGAGGAGCGCACCGCGGCCACCGAGCCGGCGGACTCCTCCGCGCGTCCCAGTGAACCTGAAGCCCGGGCCCCCGAGGCCCCTTCCGACAACGGCACCGAGCCCTCCTTCTCCGCGGAGGCGGGGGACGACGAAGGCTTCGATGACGACGACGACACCGAGGACGCCGGCCCGGTCGACCCCGAGGTGAGCGATGAAATCCGCCGCGCCACCGAGGCCCTGAAGGCCGCGGAGGCCGAGGACGCCCAGGCCGCCGCCGAAGCGGGCGACGAGGCCGAGGAGCCCGAGGCCGTCATCCTGGAGCCGGAGCCGGAGCCCGCGGCGAACGAGCCGGAGCTTCAGGCGCCCACCACCACGCGCACCGGCGAGCCGGCGGAGATCGACCCGGACGAGATGGATCCGGACGCGCTCAAGGTGGTGCTGCGGCTGCACCAGCACGGGCACCAGGCGTACCTGGTGGGCGGCTGCGTGCGCGACCTGCTCCTGGGCAAGAAGCCCAAGGACTTCGACGTGGCGACCAGCGCCCACCCGGGCGAGGTGCGCGCCATCTTCCGCAACTGCCGGCTCATCGGAAGGCGCTTCCGGCTGGCGCACGTGTACTTCAAGGGCGGGAAGATCGTGGAGGTGTCCACCTTCCGCGCGAACCCGACGGAGCTGGAGCCCGCTCCGGGCGCGGCGACGGACGAGGCGTCGGGTGAGGACCTGCTCATCACCCACGACAACGTCTTCGGCACCGCGCAGCAGGACGCGCGCCGCCGCGACTTCACCATCAACGGGCTGTTCTACGACGCGGCCGAAGGTCGGGTCATCGACTACGTGCGCGGTCGGCGCGACCTGGACGAGCGGTTCATCCGCACCATCGGCGACCCGGAAGTGCGCATGCGCGAGGACCCGGTGCGCATCCTGCGCGCGGTGCGCTTCGCGGCGAAGCTGGACCTGGACATCGAGTCGCGCACGTACGCGGCGATGGAAGGCGCGGTGGAGGACCTGCCGCGCTGCGCCCCCGCGCGCCTCCTGGAAGAGACGTTCCGGCTCATCCGCGGCGGCGTGTCCGCCCCGGCGCTGAAGCTGCTGGCGGCGCTGGACGCGCTGAAGCTGCTCTTGCCGCCGGTGGACGAGTACCTGCGGGAGAACGGCAAGGAAGGGGAGAAGACCTTCTACGCCTTCGCCCAGGCGCTGGATAAGCGCGTGTCGGCGGGCGAGGTGCTGGACGACGCCATCCTGCTGGCGACGCTGCTGGTGCCCATTGGCCGCACGCAGCCGGTGGAGGAGTCGCAGGACGAAAGCCGCGCGTCCGTCGCGCACGTCATCGAGGACCTGCTGGCGGGCTTCGTGGAGGCCGCGAGGCTGCCGCGCCGCATCGCCGAGCGCTGCCGCATGCTGCTCTTGATGCAGCGCACGCTGTCCGGGGAGCGCCGCAAGAAGACGGGCGCCTTCCGTCGCCACCCGCTCTTCAACGAGGCGCTGGCCGTCTTCGCGATGACGGTGGAGGCCACGGGCGAAGGGCGCGAGGCGCTGGAGGCGTGGCAGTCCGGAGAGGTGCCCCCGCAGCGCGCGAGCGCGAGTGGTGGCGCGGCGGACGCGGAAGGCCCCCGCCGCAAGCGCCGCCGTCGTCGTCGCCGTCGCACCGGCGGTGGGAGCGGTGAGGGCGGCTCGGGCGCGGAGCGTCCAGCGTCGTCCTCCGGTTCCAACGGCGGCGAAGGGTAGTCATCAAGGGGCCGGAGCGCTGCTTCAGCGCTTCGGCTTCGCTGCGCCGGATGTCCGAAGCAGGCAGAAGGGCGCTGATGCCTCGCGCCCCTACCGCTTCGGCTTCTCCACTGGCCGCTCGGAGCGGTGGTCATCGTCGTCCGGCGCCTCTGCGCCCGCGATGTCCGCCATGGTGATGGCCTTGCTCCCGAAGCGCGCGGCGATGCGGTCCATCGCTTCATTGAGCTTCGACGTCTTCGGCACCGCCGCGGGGAACAACCCGAGCTGCGCCTCGTCCTCGTCCAACTGCACGCTGACGCCCGTGAGCCGCATCGGCTTGCCTTCGTGCGCGCGCTCCAGCAGCTCCAGCGCCGCGCGGTAGAGCACCTGCCCGTCGTCCGTCGCCTCGCGCAGCGTGGTGCGCCGGGTGATGAGCGTGAAGTCCGCGAACTTCAGCTTGAGCTGCACCACGCGGCCCTTCAGCGACGCCCGCCGCAGCCGCCGCGCCACCCGGAGCGCCTGCGCGTGCACGTGCGGCTTCAGCGCCTCCAGGCCCGTCAGGTCCTCCTCGAACGTGTCCTCCGCGCCCACGCTCTTGGCCGCCCGGTCCGGCACCACGTCCCGCGCGTCGATGCCGTGCGACAGCTCCCACAGGTGCTTGCCGCTGGAGCCGAAGCGCTCCTCCAGCCACCCCAGCTCCCGCGCCGCCACATCCCCGATGGTGGACAGCCCCGCGCGCTTCATCGCCTCTTCCGTCTTGGGCCCCACACCCCACAGCCGCGACACCGGCAGCCCCGCCAGGAACGCCACCGTCTCCTCGGCCCGCACCTCGCGCTGGCCGTTGGGCTTGGCCAGGTCGGAGGCAATCTTCGCCACGAACTTCGCCGTGGCGATGCCCGCGGACGCCGGCAGGTTCAGCTCGTGGGCAATCTCCTTGCGGATCCGCTTCGCGATGTCCGCCGCCGCGCCGAACAGCCCCACCGACGCCGTCACGTCCAGGAACGCCTCGTCCAGGGACAGCGGTTCGATGAGCGGCGTGTAGCGCTCGAAGATGGCGAACACCTGCTCGCTGGCCTCCGCGTAGGCGGAGAAGCGGGGCTTCACCACCACCGCGTGGGGGGCCTGCTTCACCGCGCGCGCCATGGGCATCGCGCTTCGCACGCCGAAGGGCCGCACCTCGTAGGAGGCGGCCACCACCACCCCCCGCTGTGCATGCCCGCCGACGATGACGGGCTTGCCCCTCAGGGACGGGTTGTCGCGCTGCTCGACGGACGCGTAGAAGGCGTCCATGTCCACGTGGAGGATGGCTCGCATGGCGTGAGTCACTCTAGTGGCCCCCTCTGACAGTGCGGCCCATGAAGACCCTCACCGAATACCTCTGGTTCGAGACGAAGTCCCGACGGGAGCTGGTGCGCCTCACCGACACCGTGGCGGCGCTGGTGAAGAAGAGCGGCATCCAGGAGGGCATGGTGCTGGTGTCCGCCATGCACATCACCGCGGGCGTCTTCGTCAACGACGACGAACCCGGCCTCCACGAGGACATCTGGGACTGGCTCCAGCACCTGGCGCCCTCCGGCCCCGACTACCGCCACCACCGCACCGGGGAGGACAACGGGGATGCCCACCTCAAATCCATGCTCGTCCACCATCAGGTGATGATTCCCGTCACCCTGGGCAAGCTGGACCTGGGCCCCTGGCAGCAGGTGTTCTACGCGGAGTTCGACGGCCAGCGGCGCAAGCGCGTCATCCTCAAGGTGATGGGGGAATAGCCCCGGCCCCGGCCCCAACCTCGGGCGCCGGAAACGTCAGGCCGTGCCGCCCCAGCTCCGCCACCAGGTCTTGGGGCAGGGGGCTCTCCACGCGCACGGGCTGCTTCGTGACGGGATGGGGCACGGTGAGCGAGCGGGCGTGCAGGAAGAAGCGGCCCAGCTCCGGCGCCTCGCGGCCTCCGTAGAGCGCGTCCCCCACGAGCGGCGCGCCGATGCCCGCCAGGTGCGCGCGCACCTGATGCAGCACCCCGGTGAGGATTTTCACCTCCACCAGGCTGTAGTCCCCCGAACGGCCGAGCACCCGGAAGTGCGACAGCGCCTCGCGGGCATCCTCGGCGCCGTGGGGCGCGGGCTCCACGCGGTCCGGGTGGCGCGGGTGGTGGCGCAGGGGGACCTCCACCTCGCCTTCATCCGCCAGCGGCCCCGTCACCAGCGCGATGTAGCGCTTGTCCACGGCGCGCTGGCTGAAGGACTCGCGCACGGCGGTCCAGGCCTCGCGCGTGCGGGCCGCGGCCACCACGCCGGAGGTCTCCACGTCCAGGCGGTGGCACAGGCCACCCTCGCGCGGATCCTGGGAGGCCTGCGCGCACTCGGGGTAGCGGGAGACCAGCGCGTTGGCGACGGTGCCCGTCTCGCCCGGTTGCAGCGGGTGCGAGGCCCGGCCGGCGGGCTTGTCCACGAAGAGCAGCGAGGCGTCCTCGTGCAGGATGACCAGCGGGAAGTCCGCGTCGGGCACGGCCTCGCGCGTCGTCTCCTCCACCGTCACGGTGATCTGCTGGCCCTCGGCGACCATCAGGCCCTTCTTCGCGGGGCGGCCGTTGACGCGCACCTGGCCCTCGTCGAAGAGGCGCTTCATGCGCGCGCGGGACAGGCCCAGGGCCTCTCCCACGAACAGGTCCACGCGCTGGCCCGCCTTGGCGGCGTCCACGGTGAGGGTGTGCGTCGTCGCGGTGCTCACTCGGAGAGGGCCTCGTAGACTTCCTCGGCCGTCTGGAACCGGTCGTCCGGCTCCTTGCGGATGAGGCGATGGGCGACGCGCGCGAGCTGCGGGTCGCCATGCAGGTTGAGCGCGAGCAGCGGCGGTGCCTCCGTCTCCAGCACCTGGCGCCACAGCTCGTGCGGCGTTTTCGCGTCGAACGGCGGACGCCCGCTGATCAGCTCGTACAGGATGACGCCCAGGCTGTACAGGTCCGAGCGCCCATCCAGCGGCTCCCCGAGAATCTGCTCCGGCGCCATGTACCGGTAGGTGCCCACGAGCTTGCCGTCCGCGGTGATGCCCGCGTCGTCGGCGAGGAACTTGGCCAGGCCGAAGTCCATCAGCCGCACCTGCCGGTCGTCGTCCACCATGATGTTGGACGGCTTCAGGTCGCGGTGCACCAGCCCATGGCCGTGGATGTACGCCAGCGCCTCGCACACCTGGAGCATCGCGTCCTTCAGCCGGCCCATGCGCTCCGGGCGGTTGAGGTCCGCCATGCGCGGTGGGGCGGCGTGCGCCTTGGCGGCCGGCTTGCGCGCCAGGTCGCGGCGCGGATCCACCGGAAGGTCGTCCGAATCCGAGTCCTCCCCCGCGCCGTGGAAGCTGGCCAGATCCTCGCTGGGGGCCTCCTCCGCGAAGGCATTCAGGCCGAACGTGCCGTCCTCGTCGTCGTCCACGACCGAGTCGTCGTCCGCGTCCTCGTCCGGGCCGTCCACGCTGCCGAAGTCGTCGTCCTCGGTGCGGCGGATGGACAGCGGCGCGCGAGACAGCGGCGTGGCGGAGTGCAGTTCGCCCGCGCTCACGTCCAGGTAGTGGCGCAGGGTGAGCCCTTCGATGAGCTCCATGGCCAGGTACGGCCAGCCCTCGTGGACGCCGGCCTCGAAGACCTTCACGACGTTGGGGTGGGCAAGGTCCGCGAGGGTCTCGAATTCGCGCACGAGTCTCCGCGCGGCGCGGTCGTCCAGGGACGGACCCGTCGAAAGGAGCTTCAGCGCGACTTCGTCGTTCGTGCGGCGGTCCCGGGCCCGATAAACGGTCCCGGCCCCGCCACTGCCGAGCGTCTCCAACACGCGGTAGGGACCAATGGCCTTGGGGGGCATGGGAGCGCGGATCCTACGGAGCACGTCACCTCAGGGTCAAACACCCGCACACACCTTGCGGGCCGGCGGACGCTCGACCCTCAAGGTCGTTTCACTTTTCCGGAAAACCGTGGGAAAGCTCGCCGTCAATGCAATTGGGGAAGTACCAGCTCGTTCGCAAGCTCGCCTCGGGAGGCATGGCGGAGGTGTTCCTCGCCAAGGCCGCCGGGCCGCGTGGCTTCGAGAAGACGCTGGTGCTCAAGCGCATCCTGCCGCACCTGGCGGAGGATGAGGCGTTCGTGGAGATGTTCCTGGGCGAGGCGAAGCTCGCCGCGCAGCTGGACCACCCGAACGTGGTGCAGATCTTCGACTTCGGCGAGGCCGACGGCAGCTACTTCCTGGCGATGGAGTACATCGACGGGCCCACGCTGCGCCGGCTCATCAAGCGCTCCACGGAGCAGAAGGTGCCGCTGCCCGCGGCCCTGTGCGCGAAGATGGTGGCCTCCGCGGCGGAGGGGCTGGCGTTCGCGCACGAGCTGGCCGACCCGGAGACGGGCGCGCCCCTGGGGCTGGTCCACCGCGACATCAGCCCGGAGAACGTGCTGCTGTCCCGGCAGGGCGCGGTGAAGGTGGTGGACTTCGGCATCGCGAAGGTGGCGGGGCAGAGCCACCGCACGCAGACGGGCGTGGTGAAGGGCAAGGTCGCGTACATGCCCCCGGAGCAGCTCCAGGCCCGGAACATGGACGCGCGCGTGGACGTGTACGCGCTGGGGATGGTGCTCTACGAGCTGCTCACCGGCCGGCGCCCCTTCGAGGCGGCGACGGAGGTGGGCATGATGCAGGCCATCCTCTTCGAGCCCTTCGTGCCCGCGGTGGAGCGCCGGCCCGACCTGCCCCCGGCGATGCAGCGCATCCTGGAGCGGGCGCTCGCGAAGGACCGGGAGGAGCGCTACCCGGACTGCCGCGAGCTGCAGGCGGACCTGGAGCGGTTCGTGCTGTCGCTGGGTGAGCCGGTGGGCGCGTTCCAGATTGCCCGGCTGGTGGCACAGGTGACGGAGAACGCCTCGGTGCCGCCCACGCCCACGCCCGCGCGCGTGGACGCGAAGGCGCGGGAGACGGCGGTCCTGGGCGCGGAGGAGCCGGGGAAGGTGAAGCCCCGGCAGATGGAGGAGGCGCCGCGTGCGGCGGAGGCGTTGACCACGCCGATGCCTGTCCGCGAGGGCACGGCGTGGGCCGGGAAGGACGCGGTTCGCGCCCGGAACTCCGCGAGCGCGCCCGAGGACCTGCTGGGGGCCCCCGATGCGGCGACCGATCCCGCGACGCCGTCCGCAGGCAATGTCCTGGCGCGAGGGTCGTCGCCCGCGCGACCCTTGGCGGCTCCGCCGGCTTCCGTGCCTGCCGAGGCCGCGGTGCCCGCGAGCCCGGTGGGCAAAGCCGCTTCGCGACGTGGGGTGCTGGTGGCCTCGGTCGTGGCGCTGGGGGCGCTGGTGTCGGTGGGTGGCTGGGTCGTCCTCGGTTCGGACTCGAAGCCCGTGACGCCCGGGGTGAAGGGCGATGCGGCCTTGAAGGACCCGACGCCCACGGACGGGGTGCCGAAGGCGCCTTCTGTTCCCTCGGTCGCCCTGGTGGCCGTGACGGATGCGGGGAGCGAGGACGCAGGCGTTCCGGAAACGGACGCGGGTGCTCCAGCGAACGAGGCGGGGTCGACGGACGCTGTCGCGGAAGTGGCGCCCATGACGCCGGATGCGGGCAGCGTCCGGAAACCGATGAAGCCGCGCCCGCCAGTGGCCAGGGGGCGGGTGGAGTTCCGGATCCGTCCATACGCCACGGTGTTCCTGGATGGACGGAACCTGGGACAGACGCCGTTCGGTGCCGTGGAGACCACGGCGGGGGTGCATCAGGTGCGGGTCGTGAACGGTGACTTGAAGAAGGACGTGCGGCGGACCTTCGAGGTGAAGGCCGGACAGGACAACGTCTTCAAGCTCAACCTGCTGGCGGAGTGAACGCACGGGCCGGGCAGGTGAGGCCCGGCGCGGCAGGTGGATGGCTTCAGGGGTGGAATCGCAGCACGGTGTTGTTGTCGCCAGCGGTCGAGATCAGGGTCGGAAGAGGTCCGTCCATGCTCATGAGGGCCTTGGTGCCCTCGTAGACCACCTGCCATGTGGTTCCGTTGAAGAAGTGGATGTTTCCTTCGGAAGAGGAAACGTAGACAGCGGAACGGCTGTAGGCGACGACATCCGTCAAGGTCACGAATGCGCCGACTGTGTTCGTCACGCGAGGCAGCATGCTCCACCCCCCGCGATCGCGCCTCAGCACGAGACCTTTTTCCCCCACGGCGTAGGCTTGCCGCGCGTCCACCACATCGACACCCCTGAGGAATCCGGAGCCGTTGGCGGCTTCGCCCAGGTCTTCCTGGATCCATGCCCCCTCCGCGGGGCTGAAACGAAACGCCGCCGGGCTGCCCGATGCGTCCGAGGCACCCACGGCGAGCAGTGTGTCGGCGGTGCGATGGCCATCCACCGCTCGGAGGTTGGCGGGAGCATCCGCGATCTCCAGGAGGTCACTTGAGGCATTGTACGGAGGCGACCAGCGGAACATCTTCCCGGTGTTTGCCACGGCATAGACCGTAGCGCCGACATTGGGGTCATTAATTCCCGTGACACCCGTGAAGGCTGGAGCGCCGGTCGCCTGGGGGGTGAAACACGGCGCATCCAAATTGGGCAAACGGGTCGACAGCCATCCGTTCGCACCGACGATGAAGACGCGACCGTCTTGGGCGGCCCAGGCAGCCTTCCAGTCTCTCTGACAAGAGCTGTCGGAATACTCCCGGCTGCTCGCGGTCGTATCGAACAGATGAACAAGCTTGTTCGTCCCCACGACCCAGGCCTTCTGACCCAGCTCGTATGTGGCAATCGAATTGAAACCCGTGGTCCCTTGGACACCCGTGTACACATCCCTTTGTAGGGGTCCACAGCCCTCGTCCACGCCTCCGGAGCAGTTGTTGTCCAGTCGGTCGCAGACTTCGGCGAGCCCGGTCGCTACGAAGACGGAGCTTTCGTCACAGTCTGCATTTGTCGAGACTGCGCCGGTTACAGGAGGCGTGCAACCCAGCCCCACATCTGCTCCTGCACGACCGTCGCCATCCTCGTCAATGAACCACCGCATGGGCTCCTGTGTCCTTTGGCAGCTTGCCTGGGACGGGCTCGCATCACATACCCTGGTTCCACTGCATTGAAACTCGGCAATGCAGTTGCTCCCGGTGTTGAAGTCCTCATCGGTGAAGCCATTGCAATTGTCATCCTTGCCGTCACAGCGGAGTTCCCCCTGGCCTGGCCGGATGGCTGCATTCGTGTCGTCGCAGTCTCCCCCTTCGCTGACTGCTCCGGCCGGTTGCTTGCAAGCCTGGATGACGGAGCCCCCGTATGTGTCCGCATCCTGATCCAGGTACCAGGTCCGTCCATCCATGGCGTCCTCTTCGCCGTTGACGCAGTTGTCATCCACGCCGTCGCAGCGCTCCATGGCTCCCGGATGGATGGCGGGGTTCGCATCGTTGCAGTCGGTGCCTCCGCTGCTTGTGGCGACATATCCGTCGTCGTCCGCATCGAGCGCCGCCAGTTCCAGTCGAACCTGGCTCACGCGTCCCTTCGCCGCTGGGGCGGCATCAAGCGACCTCTTCGTCACCGCGACCGCGTCGCAGGTCTGCTCGAAGGCTTCCGCACCGAGTCGGAGGTTGCCCTCCCAGGCTTCGGACAACTGCACTCCGACGCGGAGGGTGTTTCTCGCCGCCGCCGTGGAAGGCCTGCCACTGACGAGGGTGGAGGCGCTTCGGGAGCCATCGGGAGTTCCCACGGTCACGCGGACGCAGCCTGGCTTGAAGCCCGTGAGCTGGACCGTGAGCTCCATTCCGCGGTCGCACGCCTTCGGATCCGCGCGCAGCACGCCATCCAGGGTCTGTGTCCCCCGTCCCGCGCACAGTCGCTCCACCGCCAGTTGCTCCGCAGACGGCACGGTGCAGCCCACGCCCAGCCACACTCCGACCGCCACCGCGATCCAGGCCCTCACGGCGCGACCTCCGAAACCGTGGGCTCGCTCAGGAAGTACGCCGTGACCGCGCCCGCCGCCGCCGCCAACGCGGTGCCGAAGAGGACGTTCGCCACCACCGCCTGACCGCGTGCGTCCTCCAGGTGTCCGTCCACGGACGAGTCCAACGCCACCTCGCGCGCGGAGTTCACGTTGCCGCGCGACTGGAGCCCGAAGAGCGTCCCCGCGCCTCCCGCCGCCACACCCGTGCCCAGCAACACCCACGACAGCGCCGGCACCCGCCGCACCTGGGTCCGCTGCGCATCCACCCTCAGGTCCACGCCGGGCGAAGTCACGGGCGCGGAGGCGACAGGCCGCGAGGGCAACGGCGGAGGGGCCTCCACCGTTCGCTGCGCGGGCGCATCCGTCGGACGGGGCGGAACCTCCGGGGCCGGCACCGGGGCCGCCATCACCGGTCGTTCGCGCTGGACCTCCGCGCGCACCGCTTCGAAGTCGCCCTCCACCTTGGGAGACACCTTCACCGGCAGCTTCGCGTCCGGCGTCAGCCTCAGGCCCGCCCGGAACGACGCCATCGCCGCATCGCGCTGGCCCATGTCCGCCAACACGATGCCCTCATAGAGGGCCGCCGCAGCCCGCTCCGCGTCGGACCGGGCCAACCGCTTCGCCCGCGTCACCGCGGCCAGCGCCTGCTCGTACTCCAGGTCGTCATGGAGCCGGGCCGTCTCCGCCATCGCCGCCGTGAAGTAGTCCCTGGAGGCCGCCGGAGCCGAAGGACCCCCCGCCTGCCCGAAGGCCGGACCCACCCCGCAAAGGCACAGGCCCAGCAGGCCGCCGAGCAGCCGGAAAGAGGGCAAGGCATGAGGAGTTTTCATGGAAGACCACTCTAGCCGGCCCCCGTGTCCCGTCATGAACCGTTCAACCCCGGCAGGCGACCGGCCAGCGGGGGAGGGGGACCGGCCGGCCACGCGCCCGTGGACGCGACGCGGCGCCGCCGCTAGGGTGCGCGGCTTCATGGATCGCCCCACCGTGTTGCCCACCCCTCTCGAGGTCCAGGTCAAGGCCCGGCCTCTCCCGCGCCATGTGGGCATCATCATGGACGGCAACGGGCGTTGGGCGGAGCTTCGGGGCCAGCCGCGCCTGGAGGGCCACCGCGAGGGCAGTGTGAGTGTCCGCGAGGTGACGCGCACCGCCCGCCGGGTGGGCGTGCAGGCCCTCACCCTCTACGCCTTCTCCTCCCAGAACTGGGCCCGCCCCGCTGAAGAGGTCGCCGGGCTGATGGAGCTCCTGCGCGAGTATCTGGAGTCCGAGCGCGCGGAGATTTTGGACAACGGCATCCGCCTCAACGCCATCGGCGAGGTGGAGAAGCTGCCCCGCTACGTGAAGGAACCGCTGGAGCGGCTGATGGCCGACTCCGCCCACAACACGGGCATGGTCCTCACCCTGGCGCTCTCTTACGGCGGCCGCGAGGAGCTGCTGCGCGCCGCGCGCTCCCTGGCCGAGTCCGTGGCCCGTGGCGAGCTGGACCCCGCGAACCTGGACGCGAACGAGCTGGAGTCGCGGCTGTGGACCTCCGGGCTGCCCCCGGTGGACCTCGTGGTGCGCACCAGCGGCGAACAGCGCATCTCCAACTTCCTGCTCTGGCAAGTGGCGTACGCCGAGCTGTGCTTCACCGACGCCCTCTGGCCTGACTTCCGCACCGAAGAGTTCCTGCGCTGCCTGTCGCAGTACCAGGGCCGCGAGCGGCGCTTCGGGCTGACGTCCGCCCAGCTGAACCGGGACGAAACACCCCAGCGGGCCAAGGCGTGAACGAGAAGAACAAGAACCTCCTCATCCGGATCCTCACGGGCATCACCCTCCTGCCGCTGGTGCTCCTGCTGCTGTTCCTGGGCGGGTGGTACAGCGCGGTGCTGCTCGGCGCCGCCGCGGCCGTGTGCACCGGCGAGTACTACCTCATCACCCAGAAGCGCCTGGGCGCCGCCGCCTGGGTGGGCATGGCCGCCGCCTTCCTCATGCCGCTGCTGCCCCTGAAGGACGCCGCGCGCACGGGCGAGACGGCCTTCTGGGTGACATCCGTCTTCTTCTTCTTCGCGTGGATCTACAACCTGTTCCGGGGCGCGCTCGCGGAGGCTCCCACCCGGGCCGCGCACCTCGTGACGGGCTTCCTCTACGGCGCCATCGGCCTCACCGCGCTGTCCGCGCTGCGGCTGTTGCCGGAGCACGGCCTCGCGTGGGTCATCTGCGCGCTCACCATCACCTGGGCCAACGACACGCTGGCGTACTTCGCGGGCCGCTTCCTGGGGAAGCACAAGCTCTACCCCGCGGTCAGCCCGAACAAGACGTGGGAGGGCTTCTTCGGCGGCATGGTCGGCTCGGTGCTGGGCATGTTCATCGCCCGGGGCTTCTTCTTTCCCGTGTTCACCGTGTGGGACTGTGTGCTGCTGGGCTTCTTCGGTGGACTCCTGGGCCCCGTGGGCGACCTGTGCGAGTCCATGCTCAAGCGCGCCTACGGCGTGAAGGACTCCGGAAAGCTCATTCCCGGACATGGCGGCGTGTTGGATCGCATCGACGCGCTCGTGTTCAACGCGCCGCTGGTGTTCGTCTATGTGCAGTTCGTGAGGCACCTGTTGCCGTAAGTGCCCGTTTTCGCGCCTGCCCGTCTGCCGCGCGCCCGTCGTTGCGCGTTGTCCAGGTCGGTGGGCGCGATTACTGTTGGGCCCATGCTCCAGAACCTCGGGTTCTTCATCCTCCTGCTGGGCGTGCTCGTGACGGTGCACGAGCTTGGCCACTTCCTCGTGGCCAAGGCCTGCGGGGTGAAGGTCCTCAAGTTCTCCATCGGGTTCGGGCCGAAGATCATCGGCTTCACCAAGGGTGAGACGGAATACCAGGTGGCCCTGCTGCCCCTGGGCGGCTACGTGAAGATGGCGGGTGACCTGCCCCACGAGGAGCTGCCGCCGGAAGAGGCCGCGCGCGGGTTCCTGGCGCAGCCCCCCTGGAAGCGCGGCCTCATCGTGCTCGCGGGCCCGGCCTTCAACCTGGTGTTCCCCATCTTCGTGTACTTCTTCGTCTTCCTGGGCCCCCAGGAGACGCTGTCCACGCGCGTGGGCATGGTGTCGCCGGACATGGCCGCCGCCGCCGCGGGCATGCGCCCCGGAGACCGCATCCTCAAGGTGGACGGCGAGCCGGTCCGCACCTTCGACGACATGCGCGACGCGTTCGTCGGCCGGTTCGAGCGCCCCGTGCCCATCACCCTGGAGCGCGACGGCCAGGAGCGCGTGGTGCAGGTGACGCCGGAGCGCAGCTCGGAGGTGTCCCCGGTGGACACCGTCGAGCGCGGGATGATTGGCGTGAGCCCCTATCCGCAGCCGCCGGTGGTGGGCGTGCTCGCGGGCTCGGCCGCGGCGAACGCGGGCCTCAAGAGCTTTGACCGGGTGCTGTCCGTCAACGGCGTGCACGTGCAGGACGAAGCGGCCCTGTACCGCGAGGTGGCCAAGGTGGCGGAGGGCACGCCGCTGGCGTTGAGCGTCGCGCGCCTCCAGCCCGTCGCGGTGGGCGCCGTCTCCGGCCGGGTGCCGGAGGTGAAGCAGGTGACCCTGCCGCGTCAGGCCGGAGAAGGCCCTTCGGCGCTGGGCGCCGAGGCGGTGGACCTCTACGTCGCGACGGTGGCGTCCGGCAGCGTGGCGGAGGCCGCGGGCATCCAGCCGGGAGACCGCATCGTGGCCATCAACGGCACGCCGCTGAAGTCCTTCAACAAGCTGGCCACGGTGCTCAACGGCCTGCAGGCGCAGCCCTTCACGCTCACGTGGCGCGGCGAAAAGGGCGAGCGCACGGAGAAGCTGGCGCAGGCGCCGCTCAAGACGCGCGACGACTACGGTCAGACCAGCGCCCCGCTGGTGTTCGGCGTGCGCCCGTGGAGCTACAGCAGCGCGGACCTGCCGCCGGTGGAGAAGGTGACCATCGACCTGGGCCCGGCGGCCGCCTTCAAGGAGGCCGCGCTCATCGTCCCGAAGATTGTCGGGCAGATGGTGCAGGTGCTGGGCGGGCTGGTGGTGGGCAAGGTGTCGCCCAGCACGATTGGCGGCCCCATCATGATGTACCAGCTCGCCGCGAAGAGCGCCGAGCAGGGCATGGACAGCTTCCTCAACCTGATGGCCATCATCTCCATCAACCTGGGCGTGATGAACCTCTTGCCCATCCCCGTGCTGGATGGCTTCCACCTGCTGTCCGCCGCGTGGGAGGGCATCCGCCGCCGCCCCATCCCCGTGCGCGTGCGCGAGGTGGCGAACATGGTGGGTCTGGCGCTGCTCATCTTGCTGATGCTGCTGGCCGTGACCAACGATGTGACCCGCTAACCAAGAGGTGATGATGCGAGGACGCACCGTGCTCCTGCTGATGGGGATGGGACTGTTCGCAGGCTGCGCGACACGCGCGACGAAGCCCCAGCCCCCGGAGACGGAATCGGGCTCGGGCAAGGACGACCCGAAGGTGACCCGCAGGGAGAAGATGCCCGGCAGCTACCTGGGCGAGGGCCTCGCGTCCTTCTACGGCCCCGGCCTCCATGGCCGGCCCACCGCCAGCGGGGAGAAGTTCAACCAGAACGCGATGACCGCGGCGCACCGCACGGCGCGCTTCGGCTCCTGCGTGAAGGTGCTGAACATGGAGAACGGCCGCCAGGTGGAGGTGCGCGTCAACGACCGCGGCCCCTTCGTGGACGGTCGCATCATCGACCTGTCGAAGGCCGCCGCGAAGACCCTGGGCATGCTGGACAAGGGGCTGGCGCGCGTGCGGCTGTACCGGTGCGGCGTGCGCGTGTCAGAAGTGCCGCTGGACCTGTGGGCCATTCCGGCCTGAGAGACGAAGGAAGGGACGTTGCCCGTGTTGCTCGCGCTGGACACCTCCACGCTGACGCTGTCGCTCGCCCTGGTGGACCGCCAGGGGGACGACGTGCGCACGGTGGAGCACGTGGTGGTGCTTCCTCCGGAGAAGCAGAGCGAGGCCCTGCCCGGCGTCGTCGGTGAGCTGCTCGCGCGCCACGGCCTGAAGCTGACGGACCTGGAAGGGCTGGCGGTGGGCCTGGGGCCAGGGTCCTTCACCGGCCTGCGCATCGGGCTCGCCACGGTGAAGTCGCTCGCGTACGCCACGGGCCTGAAGGTGGCCGGCGCGTCGTCGCTGGCGGCGGTGGCGCTGGAGGGGCCGGAGGGCGTGCCGCTGTTCTGCCTCGCCGTGGCGCGCCGGGATGACCTCTACCTGGGGGCCTACCGCCGCACGGGCCACGCCGTGGAGGCGCTGGCGCCGGAGACCGCCATGTCGCCGGAGGAGGTGGCGCAGCGCATGGCCGCCGAACCCGAGGCGGTGGCGCTGGGGCCGGCGCTGACGGACTACCGGCAGGCTCTGGAGAAGCACGGGGTGTCACCCCACCGGCTCTTGTCCGGGCCCGCCTTCCCGTCCGCGGTGCAGGTGGGCCGGCTGGCGCGGCTGCCGGACGCCTATTCGATGCAGGCCCTGTTCGCGCTGGAGCCGCACTACGTCCGGGCGTCGGAGCCGGAGCGCAACCCCAAGTTCCCGCCGCTGCCGGGCCCCGCGCCCACGTCGCGGCTCAAGGAAGACTGACCGCTTTTCAGAAGGGCCCCGCGCGTCGTGCTCGCGCCCCTGGGGGCGGTGGCGTAAAGGAGCCCTCATGAAAGAGAACCTTCAAATCGCGGTGGTGGGTGCCACGGGCGTGGTGGGCCGCGAGGTGCTGGCCGCGCTGTACGCGCGCGACGTGCCCATGGAGCAGGTGCGGGCCTTCGGCTCGGAGCGCTCCAAGGGCCTGGAGGTGGAGTACGGCGAGGACACGCTGGAGGTGGAGCTGGCCTCGCCGGATGCCTTCAAGGGCATCCACCTGGTGCTGCTGGCCACGCCCGCGGAGGCCTCCCGCACGCTGGCCCCGGCCGCGCAGGCCGCGGGCGCCTGGGTCGTGGACGCGAGCAACGCCTTCCGGAGCGACGGCAACGTGCCCCTGGTGCTTCCGGGCTTCAACACCGAGGCCCTGGGGCCGGGCTTCACCTTCAAGGGCCGGGTGGTGTGCCTGCCGGGCATCGTCACCAGCGCCACGGTGCACCTGGTGGAGCCCCTGCGCCGCGCGTTCGGCGTGGTGCGCGCGCAGGTGACGGCGCTGATGGGCGCCTCCAGCGCGGGCGTGCGCGGCATCTCCGAATTGGAGAAGCAGACCGCGGATTTGCTGTCCGGCCGGGAGCCGGAGCCCCAGGCCTTCCCCCACCGCGTGGGCTTCAACCTGGTGCCCCAGGTGGGCGGCTTCATGGTGAACTCCCCCTGGACGGAGGAGGAGGGCGGCTGGACGCTGGAGGCCGCGCGCCTGTTCGCCGCCCTGGGCGAGGTGCCCGTCCTGGCCGGCACCGCCGTGCAGGTGCCCACCTTCCACGGCCACGGCCTCACCGTGAACGTGCAGCTCAAGAAGCCCGGCCCGGTGGAGCAGGTGCGCGCCGCGCTGAAGACGTCCCCGTCCCTCAAGGTGCTGGACGCCCCGGGCGAGCGCATCTACCCCATGCCCATGCTGGTGATGGCCGACCCCGCCATCCATGTGGGACGGGTGCGCGCCTTTCCCCAGGCCCCGGAGTGGGTGACCCTCTTCGCGTCGGTGGACAACGCCGGCCGGGCCGCCGCCCAACTGGTGGAAGCCGGCCTCAAGCTCACCGAACGCCCCTCCTGACAATTTGGCACGGCCCCTGGGGACAGCGTGTCTGTTTGGCGCGCGAACCCGGGGCTTTTGCTGCTGAACGGGCCATCCGGACGGGGGTTGTCGGTGGCCCCGCGCTTGCTAGCCTTCCGACCCATCCATGCGCCTTCCTCTTGTCGCCCTCCTGCTCTTCGCCCTCCCGGCCGTGGCCCAGACGGGGACGGCGGTGAATTTCACCACGACGTCCACCTCCAACAACAACACGGTGGTCACGTCCCGGGATGAGTGCACCACGACGCTGCGCTTCAGCTGGAGCCGGACCGGGACCCTGTGCAACGGAGGAACCGTCTACCTCTATGTCACCTCTGGGAGCTGCGGGGGGTTGGCACCCGTGGCCACGGACCTGACCCTGGATACCGTCACGGGGAACACCACGACCTCGGGGGTCGTGAGCTTCTCCATGAGCCAGGTACTGGCCAGGCAGACAGGGGCGCCGACCTGCGCCACGCAGGAGAAGGAGGTCAGTTTCAAGCTGTGCGCCATCACGCCCACCATCTCGGACTCCGTCCTCCAGACCTGCTCGGCGACCTACTCCAGCATCGGGGCACCGGCCTTCACGCTGACCTATGACCCGGAGGCGCCCTCGGCGCCCTCGATTGGCAAGGTCATCGCCCGGGACTCGGCGCTGTCGGTCCAGGTGGACAACGTGGAAGAAGACTCCAACGTCATCATCGAGCTCAACGCCATCTTGAAGGCGGACGCTGGCATCCCGGAGGAGGACGCGGGCACGGACGCCGACGCGGGCACGGACGCCGACGCGGGCACGGACGCCGACGCGGGCACCACCCCCGTGGGGGAGTCCGAGGGTCCCACGCTCCGCTTCAACAAGGCGGCGGGCGAAGGCAACGTGGTGGCGACCGGGTTGATCAACGGAGTGACGTACCGGATCCGGGCGAAGCTCGAGGATGAGGCGGGCAACGTGAGCGAGGCTTCCGCCGTGGTGGAAGGCACGCCCGTGAAGAGCAATGGGTTGTTCGACGCGTACAAGGACGCCAACGGCCAGGAACAGGGCGGTTGTGCTTCGACCGGCGGAGGCCTCGCGGGTGGCGCGGTGCTGGCCGCGCTGGGCATCTGGCTTTCGTCTCGGAGGAAGGTGTCATGAGCAGCACGGCAGTGGGCCTGGGAGTCGCGGCGCTTCTCTTGGCGGTTCCGGCGGTGGCGCAGGAGGTGACGATCCCCACGCGCTCCCCGCGCACTGGCGCGATCATCTTCCGCGGTGGCGGCTACAAGCCGCGCATCGACTACGAGAAGGGCCTCACCGACACCCCGTACAAGAACACCTTCGGGGATGAGTCGCTGCTGCTCGTCGAGTTGGAGCTGCAGCGCTTCTTCTACCAGGGCATCGGCACGGCGGGTCTGGGCCTGTCGGTGGGCTACGGGGAGAAGTACGCGAACGCGGTGCTCGCGGACGGAGGCGGCGAGGCGGCGGACAAGGCGGCCCTGAAGGTGCTGCCCCTCCAACTGAACGCCTTCTACAAGTTCGACTACGCGGCCTTCAAATGGGGCGTGCCGCTGGTGCCGTACGGCAAGCTGGGGCTCGTCTATTCGCCGTGGTGGATGACCAAGGGCAGCTCCACCGAGGTGGTGGGCCTGGACACGGGCAAGGGCGGCAAGTGGGGCTACGCGGCGACCGCGGGCGTGTCGTTCCTCCTGGACGTGCTGGAGCCGCGCTTCGCGCGCGACTTCGACTCCGACCTGGGCGTGAACCACTCGTACCTCTTCGCCGAGTACACCTACGCGGAAGTGAACAACTTCGGCGGCGCCGGACTGAACCTGGGCAGCCGGCGCTGGATGTTCGGTCTGGCGTTGGATTACTAACGGAACGCCCATGGCGTCCCGTCCCCGCGCGCTCCCGTCCTTCCTACCGCTCCTCCTGTTGACGGTCGCCGTGGGGCTCATGTCCCCCGGCTGCCGGAGCGTGAGGCCCGACCTGGGCCCGGAGCGGACGCTGGAGGCGGGCGTGCCGGAGTCCTTCGGCTCGCAGAACGCGAAGGCGCCCAGCGTCACCTGGGACTTTGGTGACGGAACGCCGCCCCGGACGGCGGCGGGCGTGCGCCACGCGTGGGACGTGGCGGGCCGCTACACGGTGCGCGCGCTGGACGGGGAGAAGGAGCTGGCCCGCGTCGTGCTCACCGTGGTGCCACGCCCGGTGCTGCGCGCGGTGCCCGAGGATGCGCAGACCGTGCTCTATGTGCCCCGCCTCCGCGGCAACGTGGAGGGGCTGGTGGACTTCTACGAGCGGCTGGTCGGCTCGCGCAACGCGCGGAGCACGCTGGAGGAGGCGCCGCTGGTGCCGCTGCTGCTGCGCAGCCTGGCGGGGGGCCCCACGGTGGTGGATCCCGAAGAGGGCTTCGGCTTCTTCCTGCTGCCGGACTTCGACGGCGTGGTGGCGCTCCTGGGCGTGACGGACATGCGCGCGGCGCTGGAGGCCGTCTCGCGCGAGCTGCGTGGCGCGGGCCACCGGGTGCTGCCCCAGGAGGACGGCAGCGCGCGCGTGGATCCGGTGGACGGCGGGCGCTCGATGCTGCTGTTCGCGGACCGGGGCTACGTGTACCTGGCGGTGCCGGACTCCCCGGACGCGCCCGAGCCCGGGGAGACGGTGAAGGCGCTGGCGGTGGAGTCGCCGGACGTGAACGTCGTGCGCCGCCGGGTGGAGGCGCTGTCGGGGCCGGGCGTGTCGGAGAACGCGCTGCTGGCCGAGCTGCGCGGCAAGGTGCGCGACGGCAGCGTGTTCCTCTTCTCCGCGCCGCCGGTGCCGGAGGCGGAGAAGGAGGACATGCCGGTGCGCGGCTTCTTCGGCTCGCTGGCGGTGCAGGCGGATCAGGCGGAGCTGGATGGGTTCCTGTCGTCGTCCCGGCCGCTGCTGGGCACGGCGCGGGGCCCGGCCTCGGCGCTGCTCGGGCGCGCTGCGGCGGGGCCGGTGGCGGCGGCGCAGTTGTCCGTGCCCCCGGAGGAGCTGGCGCGGCTGGTGTTCGGCTCGCCGGATTCTCCCCGGCGCCAGCGGACGCTGGAGCGCTGGCGCACGCAGGGGCTGGACGCGGAGGCGCTGTTGAAGGCGCTGCGCGGGGACGTGGCGATGCTCGTCTATTTCGACGCGGCGGCCTTCTTCAAGAGCTTCATCCGCGACCAGCGCCCGGCCCCCAAGGGGACGGTGGTGATGGAGGCGGGGCTCACGTCACTGCCTCCGGTGCTCCAACTGGTGCAGAAGCAGCTGCAGGACAACGGGCTCGTCTTCCAGAAGGAGACGCAGGGCAGCACCACGCGCTTCCGCACGCGGCTCCAGGAGCAGCCGGTGACGCTCTCGCTCAGCCCGGAGCGCGCCACGCTGGAGGCGGGCGAGGTGCTCTCCGGCCGCGAGACGGGAGACGTGGGCGCGACGCTGCGCACGCGCTTCGGCGGGGATGCGTTCGGTCCGGGCCACCTGTCGCTGATGGTGGACCTGGGCCGGCTGCGCTCGGACCTCGCGGGCGCGCGCTCGGTGCCGGGCGTGGGGCAGGGACAGTTGCTCGCGAGCCAGGTCTTCGTCGGCGCGCTGCTGGAGCGGCTCACCCCACTGGAATACGGGTTCCTCGACTTCGCCCCGGCGGAGGGTGGGGGCCGGCTCCAGGGCCGCGTCGTGTTGCGCGAGCGCTAGTCCGCGAAGGTTCGTCAGGCCGGACTGGGCGGGCCCGGCGAAGCGCCCCTGCTTTCGTGTTGGAACGCGGGGCTCCCGGTCGGGAGCCCAGGAGGACCTTCAAGCCATGTCCGTCACGGTGCTGTACTTCGCCGCGGCCCGCGAGCGCGCGGGCGTGTCGCGGGAGTCCCTGGACGTGCCCGAAGGGGCGCGCGTGTCGGACGTGCTGGCGCTGCTCGCCGCGCGGCACCCGGCGCTGACGCCGCTGCTTCCGCACCTGCGCGTGGCGGTGCAGCAGCAGTTCGTGGGGGCGGATGCCCCCGTGCCCCAGGACGCGGAGCTGGCGCTGATTCCGCCCGTGGCCGGAGGCTCGCCGGGCCTCTTCGCGGTGGTGGACCGGCCGCTCGTCCTGGCGGAGGTCGTGGACGCGGTGGCGGGCGAGTCCCGCGGCGGGCTGGTGACGTTCTCCGGGGCCGTGCGCAACCAGACGAAGGGCCGGCGCGTGCTGCGGCTGGAGTACGAAGCCTACGCGCCCATGGCGGAGGCGAAGCTCGCGGAGATTGGCCAGGAGGTCGCCCACCAGTGGCCGGGCACGCAGCTGGCCATCGTGCATCGCGTGGGCACGCTGGTGCCGGGCGAGCTGGCCGTCGTCATCGCCGCGGCGTCCGCGCACCGCAAGGAGGCCTTCCGGGGCTGCGAGCACGCCATCGAGCGGCTCAAGCAGGATGTCCCCATCTGGAAGAAGGAGTTCTTCGAGGACGGCGAGGTGTGGGTGGGACTGGGGCCCTGACGCGGCCCCAGACGCCACGAGACGCCTACTGCACGCCCAGGCTCGCGGGCACGGTGACGCGCGCGCCGCCGTCCTGCTGGCGCGTGGCCTTCTCCTCGGCGGACAGCGGCTTCATCGGTTGATCCAACCCGAGCGCCTTGCGCCGTGCCTCCTCCTTGTCGTGGGCGGACTGGAGCGCGCGCGCGTTGCTCGCGGCGATGCGCTGCGGATCCGGCCCCATGGTGAGGAAGGCGATGGGCGCGCTGAGAAAAAGGAGGGCCGCGATGATGATCCACGCCACGTCGCGCACGCGGAAGCGGTCCGCGCGCTCCTTCACCACCGAGGGCGCCACGAGCAGCCGCAGCTCTCCCTCCACGAGCCGCAGCGTCATGCCCTCGCGCAGCTCCAGCGACATGCGGCCGGGCGCGCCCGTGAGTTCCTCCGGGCCCACCGTGTGGAAGTCATCGCCCTTGAGGCTTTTCTCCACGTGGGCCGACGGCGGCACATGGATGCGCCAGCCCTTCGCGGTGCGCTCGGCCAGGAGGAAGGGCTCCTCCGGCAGGGTGAAGCCGTAGAGGGGCAGGGGGGCCGTCTCGTCGGGCGCGGCGTGGACCTGGCGCAGCTCGGGGCCATAGCTCCAGGCCTCCGCCAGGGAGGTGCCCCAATACAGCTCGCAGAAGAGTCCGCCGTCCGCCAGGTTGGCGGAAGGCGCGGGAACGGTGGCCATGTCGGGCCGGAGCATAAGGCCTTCGCTCCCTCCGGGCCCGGCTTCCTGCTCCGGGCCGTCCCCTGGCGGACGTCGCTTACGCCCGGTTGCCCGCCAGGGAGACGGCCCTGGCTCAGGCTCCCGTCAGGTCCTTGAGCAGCGTCTCCAGCGTCTCGAAGTGCAGCGGCTTCACCAGGTGCGCGTCGAAGCCCGCGGCCTTGGAGCGCAGGCGGTCCGACTCCTGGCCATAGCCCGTCACCGCGACCAGCTTCATCGCGCGGGGCTCCTCCTGCTGCCGCAACAGCCGCGCCAGCTCGTAGCCGTCCATCACCGGCAGGCCGATGTCCAGCAGGGCGATTTCGGGGCGGAAGCCCTTCGCGGCCTCCAGGCCACTGGGGCCGTCGTAGGCCACGCGCGTGTCGCAGCCGAGGAACGCCAGGGATTCGGAGAGCACGTCCGCCGCGTCCTTGTTGTCGTCCACGATGAGCACGCGCGCGCCCACCGCGACGGGCTCCTGGGGCGTCAGGGCCCCGGGCTGCGGCGCGGGCAGCGCGGCGGGGACGCGCGCCTCCAGCGCGGGCAGGCGCACGGTGAAGGTGCTGCCGCGTCCACGGCCCGCGCTCTGGGCGCTGATGGAGCCCTCGTGCAGCGTCACCAGGCTCTTCGCGATGGCGAGCCCCAGCCCGAGCCCGCCCTGGGAGCGGTCCAGGGCCTGGTGCTCCTGCACGAAGAGGTCGAACACGCGCGGCATCATCTCCGGCGCGACGCCCACGCCGGTGTCGCGCACGCTCACCACCAGCTCCTGGCCCTCGCGCGAACCCGTCACCGCGATGAAGCCGCCCGGCTCGGTGTACTTCGCGGCGTTGGTGAGCAGGTTGGCGAACACCTGCGCCAGCCGCGTGGGGTCCCCGTCCAGGTCCGTGCCGTGCTCGGGCAGGTCCACCTCCAGCATGTGCTGGCGCTGCTCGATGAGGGGGCTGGTCTGTTCAATCGCCTTGGCCAACACGTCGGTGAGCGTGGTGCGCTCGCGCTTCAGGGTGACCTTGCCCCGGGTGACGCGGCTGACGTCCAGCAGGTCGTCCACCATCCGCACCAGGTGCGTCACCTGCCGCTCGATGAGCGTGCGTTCACGCTCCGCGGCGGTGTCGCCCCTCAGGCGCATGAGCTGGAGCGCGGTGAGGATGGGCGCCAGCGGGTTTCGCAGCTCGTGGCCGAGCATCGCCAGGAACTCGTCCTTGGCGCGGTTGGCGGCCTCCGCCTCGCGCCGCGCGGTGGCCAGCTCCGTCACGTCGAAGACCACGACGACGATGGCCTCCACCTGCCCCCGGGCGTCGCTCATGGGCTGGTAGACGAAGTCGAAGAAGATCTCCTGCGCGTGGTCCGGGGCGTGGTTGAAGACGACGCGCACGGAGCGGCCGATGAAGGGCTCGCCCGTCGTGTACACGCCGTCCAGCAGCTCGTAGATGCCCTGGTGCGCCAGGTCCGGCAGGGCCTCGCGGATGCCCTTGCCCATCACGTCGCGGTGGGCGATGAGCCGCAGGTAGTTCTGGTTGGCGAACTCGTAGACGTGCGTCGGTCCGCGCAGGATGGCGATGCCCACGGGGGCGTGCTGGAAGATGCGCGCCAGCCGCTCCGAGTGCGCGGCCTCCAGCGTGCGCAGCCGCGAGCGGGTGATCTGCGCGGTGACGCGCGCGAGCAGCTCCCGGGTGGAGAACGGCTTCACCAGGTAGTCGTCCGCGCCCGCGTTCAGGCCCTCCTCCTGCGCCTCCTCGCCCGCGCGCGCGGACAGGAGGATGACGGGCACGTGCCGGGTGCGCTCGTCGGCGCGCAGGGCCTGCAGCAGTCCGAAGCCGTCCAGGCGCGGCATCATCACGTCGGTGAGGATGAGGTCCGGGGGGCGGGCGAGCGCGGCCTGGAGCGCGGCCTCGCCGTCCGCCACCGCCTCCACCGTCCAGGTGGTTCCGAGCAGCCGGCCCACGTAGTCGCGCATGTCGGCGTTGTCGTCCGCGAGCAGGATGCGCGAGCGCTCCACCGGCCCCAGCGCGGAGGTGTCGACGCGCGTCGCGGGCGCGCCGTCTTCTCCCAGCGCGGGGGAACTTCCGGGCAACCAGCCCAGGGCGTCGCGCACGTAGGGGTCCGCGCCGGCCAGGGGCGCGCGGTGGTGCCGGGCGGACGTCACCTGCTCCCTGGGCAGGTGCGCGAAGCCCGCGGGGATGCGCACGGTGAACGTCGTGCCCCGGTCCACCTCGCTGCGCACGGTGAGGGTGCCTCCGTGCAGCCGCACCAGCTCGTGCACCAGCGCGAGCCCGATGCCGGAGCCCTCGTGTGAGCGCGCGCGGGCGTTCTGGATGCGGTGGAAGCGCTCGAAGAGGCGGGGCAGTTCGTGCGGGGGGATGCCGGTGCCGGTGTCGGTGACGCGCAGCTCGGCGTGTCCGTCGTGGAAGCCCTGCGCCACGGTGATGCTGCCCGTGAAGGTGAACTTCAGCGCGTTGGACAGCAGGTTGAGGACGATCTTCTCCCACATCTCGTGGTCCACCCAGACCGGCTCCGGCAGGGGAGGACAGTCGACGTCGAGCACCAGTCCCGCGCGCTCGACGGCGGAGCGGAAGGCGCTGGCGAGCCCCGCGGTCAGGGTCGAAAGGTCGGTGGGCTCATACGCGGCCTCCACGCGGCCGGCTTCGATGCGCGCGAAGTCCAGCAGCATGTTGACCAGCTTGCGCAGGCGCACGCCGTTGCGGTGCACGATGTCCAGCGCGTCGCCCTGGAGCGCCCGCGCGGGGCTGGCGAGCGCGTCCTCGGTGGGGCCTAGCAGGAGCGTGAGCGGCGTGCGCAGCTCGTGGCTGATGTTGCTGAAGAAGGCCGTCTTCGCGCGGTCGAGCGCGGCGAGCGCCTCCGCGCGCTGGCGCTCCTCTTCGTAGGCGCGCGCGTTGGAGAGCGTGGACGCGACCTGTTCGGCGGTGAGCTGGAAGAACGTGTGGTAGCGCGCGTCGAGCAGGCGCCGGGGGCTGACCCCACCGACGAGGAAGCCATGGGGCCGCGTCTGGCCCGGCCGCGCCAGCGCGCGCACCACCGCGAGCGTGGGAGGGCTGTTCCAGCGGCCTCCGGGCAGTGCTCCCAGGCGTCGCGGCAGGTCCTTCATGATCACCGCTTCGCCGGTGTCGGTGGCCTGGGCGAAGGGCCAGCCCGCGTCGCCCGCGTCGGTCAGCGACTGCTTCAGGGGCAGCGCGGACAGGGTGTTTTCGGGCAGCAGGGTGCTGCCCACGCGGTGGGCGGTGAGACCGTCCTCGCCCAGCAGGTAGAGCAGGGCGAAGGGCAGGTCCAGGTCATTGGCTCCGAGCACGTCCAGGACGACGCGGGAGGCCTGCTCGGGGGACTTGGCGTCGGCGGAGCGGGCCGCCAGGTCGCGCAGCATGCGCAGCTGCCGGTCGTGCTGCACCTCTTCGGTCGTCTCGCGCACGGTGACGAGCACGCCGCCCACGCCGCCCCGTTCGTCGGGGACGGGGCTGTACGAGAACGTGTGGAACGTCTCCTCCATGAACCCGCGACTGTTGATGAACAGGGGCAGGTTCTCGTTCCAGGTGGCGGGCGCGCCCTCGAGGACGCCCCGCGCCATGGGACCGACGACGTCCCAGATCTCCTTCCAGACCTCTTGGCCGGGAGCGCCGAGGGAGCCGGGGTGCTTGTGTCCGAGCACCGGCCGGTAGGCGTCGTTGTAGATCTGGATCATCTCCGGGCCCCACCACATGAGCATGGGGAACCGGTTGTTGAGCACCACGCCCACCATCGTCTTCAGGCTGATGGGCCAGTCGCGTGAAGGCCCCAGCGGCGTCTGGGACCAGTCCAGCGAGCGCACCAGCTCCCCCATCTCACCGCCGCCCGCGAAGTGGCGTTCCTCGGAGGGAGTGGGGGACAGGGGCAGGG
>NZ_RAWD01000011.1:0-69210 GCF_003612065.1 Corallococcus sp. CA047B | reverse complement strand
CCGCTCCCCGGCCTGGAGGAGCGGCCCTGGCGCGACCCGCCCCCGCCCGTGGCGAAGGCGCTGGAAGGCTGCCTCGCGGCGGTGCAGCGCGACCTCGCCCGGCTGGAGGACGCGGACCTGCTGCACTACGACTCCGGCATCGTCGGCACGGGCCGCTGGTCGGTGCACCCCGTGTTCTTCGCGGGCGAACGCCTGGACCGCCTCGTCTGGCCGAAGCTCGCCATGGAGGAGACCGCGGAGGCCGTGCTCTCCCTGGAGGGCGAGTGCACCGCGTTCCCGCTGGCGGACGTGCTGTTCTCCTCGCACGCGCCGGGCACCACGCTGACGCCGCACTGCAGCTGGGACGGCTTCCGGATGCGGCTGCACCTGGGGCTCAAGGTTCCCGAGGGCTGCGGCATCCGCGTGGGCTCCGAGTCGCGGCACTGGGAACAGGGCCGCGTGCTCACCTTCCATGACTCGTTCGAACATGAGACGTGGAACCGGGGCCAGGAGCGCCGCGTGGTGCTCATCGTGGACTGCTGGCACCCGGGCCTCACCCTGGCCGAGCGTGAGGCCCTGCTGGGACTCACGCGCAAGTTCGAGGTCCGCGCACTGCTGGCACAGCTGCGCGTCCCCGAAGCCATGGCGGAGCCCCTGATGCACCGCTTCGCGCAGGAAGAACGGACGGACGCCCAGGTGCGCCGCTACTGGCGCACCTGACGCCGCCCGCCGTGCGTCACATGTCCTTGACGAGGTCGAACAGGCTGCCGGCCGTGTCGTAGCTGAAGTACGGGCCCTGCCACTTGTAGACGTGGCTGGGATCCGGGTTCCAGAACTGCCAGCTGTTCACCGAGTACAGGTACGCCCAGAACTGCTGGCCATAGCTCTCCAGCCACGGACCGCCGCTGGCGCCACCCGTCATGGAGCAGCTGATGGTGGGGAAGCCGCCCTCGTTCCACGTCGCGCCCGAGCAATAGTACAGCTGCGAGCCGTTGTAGGGCGCGTGGGCGGGATAGCCGAACTGGTAGATGGTCTGGCCGTAGCCGATGCCCCACTTGATGCCCTGGCCACCCACCGCGTCCACGATGCGCACGCCGTTGAGCGGGTTCATCACCGCCGCCGCCACGTCATAGGCGCGGTCCGCGCTGTTGATCCATCCGTTCTTCGTCCACAGCTGGTACGCCGTCCACGTGCCGTACGGCGACCCCGCGTGGTACGCGGGCACGAACACCCAGTTGGTGTGCCAGCCGCGCCCCGCCCCACCGCCGTGCACGCAGTGGCCCGCGGTGAAGACCAACCGCTTGCCATTGCTGTTCACCGTGCTGCCCGAACAGGAGAAGTTCCCGCCCTGGTCGCCCGTGTAGAACACCCGGCCGCTCATCGAGTGGATGTCCGCCGCCATCATGGGCACGCCACCGCGCGGCTCCGCGCCATCCACGCGCCCCACCTGCTTGTCCTCCGGCACCTGCCGCAGGCTGATGGGCGCCTTGCCGGACGTCGTCGGCACATCCGCGGGCACCGCCGCCGCCATGCGCTCCGGCGTCCAGTACGCGAGCACCCTCGCGATCTCCGCCTGGGCCGCGAACGCCTGCGAACCCCCGTTGTCCGTGGGATCCGCCGAGGCGCCCGCCCCGGGCGACTCCGCCTGGGCCGGCACGCCCCCCATCAACACCGCGAAGACTGCGGAGGCAAGGAGGCCACGGCACTTCGACAGACGATGCATGGTGTCAGCCTTTCAGATACGACTCCGGGTGAAGGCAGGCACCCTAGAAGCACCGTCTGACATCAAGCTTGTTTTCCGCTTGGGATTGAAATTTCCGGGCGGTACTCCTGAACCCAGACCTTTTCAGGGCCCCAGGTGAAGAGCATCCAGCGGGACGTGTGGCCCGTGAAATCCTTTGCCTCGATGGGCCGCGTCACCGTGATGATGCGCGTCCCGGGCTGGCACGTGCGCAGGTGTTCCACCAGCCGGGCCTTCGTCTCCGGCGTGAAGGCCACCCAGTTGGTGAAGATGTGCGTGGCGTCCGTCAGCGGCTCGCGGGTCATGTCCCCCACGGTGAGGGTGATGCCTGCGGGCGTAAGCCAGGGCGCCACGCGCTTCACGTGGTCCGCGATGAGCTCCACGCCATGCGACCGGGCCTTCAGCCACCGCGCGGCGATGAGCACCCGGCCCCGTCCCGCGCCCAGGTCCACCACCCGGCTCTGGGGACCCACGCCCGCGCGCTTCAGGAAGAGCAGCGCCGTCAAGAGCGGCGTCTCCCCGTAGATGAGCTCGCGGAAGGACTGGCCGGTGGACTGGAGCGCCCGGACCATCTCGAAGGTGCGCCGCGCGCTGTACGGGGTGAGCACCAGCCGCTGCCACCAGAGTCCCAGGTACGGCCGCAACAGGCTGGGACGCCACAAGAGGAGCAGCAGGTCGGTGGCGCGCACGATGACCGCGATGACCAGCCCCTGGAGCTGGATCGCGATCCACTGGAAGAACGGCAGCTCGAAGTCCTCCAGCGAATCATCGCGTCGCGGGCCGGGCGCTGGGGGCGTGGGGTCCGTCATCCTCCGTCCTCCATAGCCCGCAAGCCTCCTGTCACAAAGAGGCAGGCCGCTTCCGCGTCGGAGCAGGACGCGGCGGCCTTCCACGGGAACGCAGCCTGGAGCGCCGCGCGGTGTGCCTTTCGCCAATGCCCTGGAATTCATCGGGAATCGGTGCCCCCGGGGTGTTGGTGCGCGGCGTGCAGAAGGGTCCGGACACCGTGGAACACTCCCAGCCTCCAGGGAGCGACGGCCCTCCACGGATTGAGGAACGCCCATGTGCACTGACTTCCTGATCACCGGCACCGACTCGCGCATCTCCACGAACTTCGCGGTCAACGGGCGCAGCATGGAGTTCGGCGCCGATCTCAAATCCCAGATCATGGTCCACGCCAAGGGCACGCCCTTCCAGTCGAAGGCCCCGGGCCTCAAGGCCGGCCTGAAGTGGACGTCCACGTATGGGTTTGTCGGCCTCACCGCCCTCTCCGACGCCATCATCGTGGATGGCCTGAACACCGCGGGCCTCTCCGTGGGCGCGCTGTGGCTGCCGGGCTCCACGTACCCGGCCGTCACCCAGCCGGCGCAGGCCCTGGCGCTGGTGGACTTCGTCAACTGGGCGCTCGGCACCTGCGCGACCGTCGCGGACGTGAAGGCCGCGCTGACCAGCGGGAACGTGCAGGTGTGGGAAGGCGACCTGCTCGCGAAGTTGCTGCCCCTGCACTTCCCCATCCACGACGCCGTGGGCAACAGCGTCGTCGTGGAGTGCACCAACGGGCAGCTCAACATCTACGACAACCCCGTCGGCGTCTGTACCAACAACCCGCCGTTCCCCCAGCAGTTGGAGAACCTGGGCAACTACGCGAACCTGTCCCCCTGGGACGCGAAGCCCACGGAGCTGGGCCTCCAGTCGTTCTCCCCCGCCGGCCACGGCAGCGGCATGCGTGGCCTGCCGGGTGACTCGACGCCCCCCGCGCGGTTCGTGCGCGCGACCTACCTCAAGCAGTACGCGCAGCCCGTGGCGTCCTCCGCGGATGCCAACACCCTGGCCTTCCACCTCCTGAACACCGTGGACATCCCGCTGGGCACCAGCCGCTCCGTGGACAAGCAGGGCAAGGACGCCGTCGACTACACGCAGTGGGCCGTCGTGAAGGACCTCACCGCCCGGACCTTCTCCGTGCGCTTCTACGGCAACCCCTGCGTGTACTCCGTCAACCTCGACACGCTCGACTTCAGCGGGGCCTCCGGCAAGCCGTTCCCCGTCCCGACGACGCCCACCAGCATCGACCTCACCGCCAGCATGTCGAGCTGATCCGCGAACCGCCGGAACCCCGAAGGCCCACCGCCGCGAGGAAGGCGGCGGCGGGCCCGGACTTCACCCCAGCACCTTCTTCGCCAGCCGGGCCAGGGCCTTGTCCCCGGAGACGGCGGGAAGCGTCAGGAGGCGCGCGGCCACCTGCTTGCCGGCCGCCGGGTTCTGCGCCGAAAGCTTCAGGTACACGCCCGCCCGGTCCACGAGGTCCGGGTGGTCGAGCGACGCCTCCACGCGCGCGAGCAGCTCCTTCGCCAGGGGGCCCGTGGGGAAGGTCTCGAAGAGGCCGCGCAGGGCCTGCCGCTCCAGCACCTCCGGGCGCGCTTCCGCCAGGGCCAGCGCGGGCTGCAGGAGGGCCAGCCCCAACGTGCGCATGGACTCCGCGACGACGCCGGGCTTCCACCCGTCCGCGAACGCCGCGAGCAGGGCCTCCGCGCCCCGCACGTCCCCCAGCATGCCCAGCGCGTACACGGCGGTCTTCGCCTCGTCGTCGTTCCCGCTGCGCGCCTGCACCATGTTGACGAACCGGTCGATGACCTCCGAGTCCCCCATCCGCGCCAGCGCCTGCGCCGCGTCCCGCCGCACCTCGCGCGAGGGGTCCCCGTACAGCACCTGACGCAGCACGGGCATCGCGACCGCGCCGTGGTCCGCCAGCTTGTCCACCGCCGCCGCGCGCGCCTCCTTCGTCGACTCGGACAGCGCCGCTTGTGCCAGCGGCTGCACCTTCTCGCGGCGGACGCGCATCAGCTCCGCCACCGCCGCCTCGCCCGACTCCCGGGCGCGCACGTCCTCCAGGGTCTCCCTGGCGAAGAGGCGCAGGCCCGCGTCGTGGCCACTGCGCGTCATCGCGTCCAGTTCGCGCCTCGCCTGCTGTCCCCCCATCGCGCCCAGGGTGCGCAGGGCCGTGCGGCGCACCATGCGGCTGTGGTGTTCGGCCAGCGCGCCCTTCACGGCCTCCAGCGCGGCCTCGCCTCGCGTCGCCACCACCCGCGCCACGAAGGCGCTCGCCGCCCCGTCGCTCCACGTCGGGTAGCAGTCCCGCATCAGCGCGTCCACGCCCAGGCTGGCGTAGTAGCGCGCCGCGTGCGCCGCCGCCTCGTAGCGCGTCAGCTCCCCGCGCGCGCGGCGCACCATGGCCTCACCCGGCGACAGCGCCACCTCCGGGCGCTGCACGTGGATGCTCGGGTGCGTGGGCACGGACTCCAGCGCGGAGACCTCCACCTGCACCGCGCCGGACAGCCGCACCAGCGCGATGCCCAGCACCTGGTAGACCTTGATGAAGTCGTCCAGCCGCTCGCCCGGGTCCGGCCGCTGCGCCAGCGCCTCCAGCAGCGCCCCGGGCTTCTCCAGGCCCAGCTCCCGCAGCCGCGCCACCAGCGGCTCCACCGTCCGCGTCCCCACCGCCGCGAGCCCGCTGGCGAAGGCGTCCGCCAGCTCGTCCCGCACCTCCGCCAGCGCGATGGCCGCCCGCGAGGCCCCCGCCGCCCGGGCCGCCTCCAACCAACCACTGCGGGGCAGGGCGCTGGGCGTCACGGGAGGCCGGACCCGGCCCCGCCGCCGGGACAGCACGGGCGCATCCTCCGCCCGCCCCAGCGCGCGCAGCCCCAGGCCCTCCGGCGTCTCCACCACCACGGCCGAAGGGAACAGCGTGGGCAGCGCCGCCTCCAGGCCCACGTCGCCCAGCACCGCCAGCAGCCTGGAGCCCTCCAGCGCCGCGGACAGCGGCTCCTCCAGCGACGCATCCGCGGGCAGGAAGAGCGCCCGGCCCGCGCCATCCACGAACTGCGAGCGGGAACCGCTGGCCAGGAGCGTCTCCACCCGCACCGCCACCGGCAGCAGGTCCGGCGCGAACACGTCCTTGCGGTGCTCCTGGAAGGCCGCCATCGCCGCGCTCACGTCCGGCAGCGCCACCTCCAGCAGCCGCTTCAGGGGCTCGCGGTCCACCGGCGAGCCGCCCGTCCACTCCTCCAGGTCCAGCCGGTGCGGCGCGAAGCCCGGGTACTGCCCGCCCTTCGCGCCCTGGAGCACGTAGCCCGCGTGGCTCTTCTTGGGCGCCACCGTCTTGAGCGTCGCGGGGAGGATCTGCTTCTCGCTGTAGTGCCCGCCCGACACCAGATCCACGAAGCGGCTCTCGCGGATGAGGAACCGGTCCGGCGTGACGCGCGAGGAGAACGCGTACTCCACCAGCGTCAGCCCCGTCACCGGCGCGCGGTCCTTCTTCGTCCACGTCCTGCCAATCAGCTCCTCGACGTGGCGGGGCTCCAGCGCGTCGCCGCCCAGGTGCTTCTCCACCTTGCGCGCCGTGAGCAGCATGTCCGCCACCAGGTCCGTGAACGCCGGTGCCTCGAAGGTCCCCGTGCGCGCCACGGCCGCGTCCAGCAGGCCCGCCAGCTCCACCGCCCGCGCTGACAGCCGCCGCAGGCCGTTGGCCCGGAGCGCTTCGCCCAGCGCGCGCACCTGATCGGGCCGCTCGGCCCCCAGCGACGCCACGCCCGACAGGCCCAGCTCCCGCACCAGCGTGTTCACCTGCGCCACGCCCGCCTTCATCAGCTCGCCGGTCTCCGCCTTGCCCTTCTTCACGCTCTTCTTCGTGCCAGTGCCGCCCGGTGCCACCGGGGCCGACTCCGCCGTCACGAAGGCCTCCGGCACGCGGGACCACGCCACCAGCAGCGCCGCCGCGTGTTTGCAGAACGGGCGCGAGCGCGCCGCCATGCACGAGCAGCGCCCCTTCACATCCGAGCGCGCCTCGCCAAACACCAGTGAGACCTTGTAGGGCGTCGCCCCGGAGCCCGCCGCGTCCGCGAACAGCCGGTTCTCGTAGCGGGACAGGTTCGCGAGCAGCTTGCCGTCGAGCATCGCCGCGCCCTTCTGCAGCTCCGCCTTGTCGCTGATGATCTCCAGCAGCGCTCCCATTCCAATCACGGGCCGCACGTCAGCCATGACGGTCCTCCTTGTTCGTGGACGCGATGAGCGGCGTCAGGTCCTGGTTGCGCATCACCCGCTCCACCACGTCCACCAGCTTCCGGGGCGTGCACCCGAAGCACGGAATCCCCAGCGCGGTGAGCTGCTCCGCCATCGCATGGTCATACGAAGGCCGGCCGCTGTCCGACAGCGCCAGCAGGCACAGCACCCGGGCGCGCGAGTCCACCAGCTGCCGCAGCCGTGCCACCAGCTCCTCCGCGTTGCCGCCCTCGTACAGGTCGGTGATGAGGATGAAGAGCGTCTTCTCCGGCCGGCGCACGTAGTGCTCCTGCGCGTAGGCCACCGCCCGGTTGATGTCCGTGCCGCCACCCAGCTGCGCGGAGAAGAGCACCTCCACGGGGTCCGCCAGCACCGGCGTCATGTCCGCGATCTCCGTGTCGAACAGGACCAGGCTGGTGCGCAGCACGTCCAGCGACGCGAAGATGGCCGCCATCACGGAGCTGTACACCACGCTCTCCGCCATGGAGCCGGACTGGTCCACCACCAGCGTCACGTCCCACTCGTGGTGACGGCGCTGGTTGGGCCAGAAGTAGAAGCGCTCCGGGATGAGCCGCTTCTTCTCCGCGTCCCAGCCCTTCAGGTTGGAGCGGATGGTCCGCCGCCAGTCGATGTTCCGCGCGATGGGGATGGGGCTCGTGCGGTCGCGCCGCAGCGCGCCCAGCACCGCCGTGCGCAGGGGGGACTCCAGCTTCTTCTTCAGGTCCTCCACCACCTCGCGGATGATGCCGCGCGCTAGGTCCTTGGCCTGGTCGGGGATGAGCCCGCGCGCGCTGACCAGCGTCGTCACCAGCTCCACGTTCTTGTCCAGGAACGGCAGCGTCTCCGGCTCGAAGAGCAGCTGCGTGAGCCCCTTGCGCTCGATGGCGTCCTTCTGCACCAGCGCGATGACGTCGTCCTTGAAGAAGTCGCGCAGCGAGCCCAACCACTTGGGCAGGTAGGGCTTGGAGCCGCCCCTCCCCGCGGACTTCTCGCCGTAGACGAAGGAGAGCGTGTCATCCAGCTCCTCCAGGTCCCCGCCTTCCAGGCCCAGCGCGGTCGCGCCGCCCCCCAGCCCGCCCAGCGACGGACACGACCCCGTCTTCTCCGCCTCCGGGCCCAGCGCCAGCCGCCAGCGCAAGAGCGCGTCGCGGTCCTTCGGTTCCAGGTCCTTGGGGTCCACGCTCATAGCAGGTCGTCCAGGTCATCGAGCGCCTTGCCCAGCTCCGCGCTCATGTCCTTCAACGTCTCCTTGTCCTTCTGCTCCAGCACCGCCTTCACCGCGCGGCCCTTGTCCTTCAGCTGCCGCACGCCCATCACGTTCTCCATCAGGTAGCGCCGCTCCGTGGCGCCCAGCGTGCCCAGCGCCCGTCTCAGCACCGGCAGTGTCTGTACGAAGCGCTCCGGCTCCACGCCGCAGAGGAAGTCGTCCAGCGCCTTCACCACCTCCCGGCTCTTCACCAGCACCAGCGCGTTCACCTGGAGGAAGCCCTCCAGGTACGCCGCCGCGTCCGCCGGCTCCACCGCCAGCGACAGCCGGCGCCCCACCTCCAGCGCCACGTCGGACTCGGGCAGCTCCCGCGCCAGGTACAGCAGGCCCGTCGCGAGCCCCGACGTCGCCGGGTGCACCGCGTGGCTCTCCATCAGCCCCCGCGCCTCCACGTACCAGCCCGCCTTGTCCGCGCGCGGCTGGGACAGCGCCACCTCGTGCAGCGTGCGCAGCGCCTCCAGCACCCTGGGCACCGCCTCCGCGTCGCAAGCGCTGGCCTCGCGCACGCGCAACAGCGCCCGGCCGAAGGTCTTCTCGCCCAGCGACGCCACCGCCTCGTCCCCCACCTCCGAGTGCGCCCGCGAAGTGCCGTAGGCCATCAGCCCCGACAGCGCCCGCGCCGCCGACGCCAGCGAGGGCAGGTCCGCGTCCGTGGCCGCGTGCGCGTCACAGGCCCGGAGCGCGGACGCCACCGTCTGGGGACAGCCGGTGATGACGGACTCCAGCAGCACGTCCGCCGCCTCGGCCGTCGTCTTCGCCAGGTTCAGCCGCTCCTGGAGCACGCGCGTCGTCACGCCCTCCAGCGAGTCCCCCAGGACGATCTTCTCCACCAGCGCCACGTCCGTGGACGGCGTCCACTGCGCCTGCCAGGACTCACGCACCCGCGTCAGCGCCGCGTAGCCCCCCGCCTCCGTCGCTTGAGAACGCGAGCCCGTGCCCGTGCCCGACAGCGTCGCGTACGGAATCCCCGCCACGCGCAGCCGGTGGAGGAACACGGAGGAGCCCACCTCCACCTCGTTGTTGAGCCGCAGCGCGAACGTCTCCGGGCTGTCCGTGCGCGGCAGCCGCCGCTCGCCCACCTCGCGCCAGAACTCCGCCTGCAGCGAGTTCTGCCCGATGCGGCTCGCCACCTGCCCCACCTGATGGCCGATGACGCTCTTCCACAGGAAGCCGTCCACGTGCGTCGCGTCGCCCCGGCACAGCGTGGCCACCGTCGCCTCGCGCAGCTCGTCCAGGCCGGGCGCGCTCTTCTCGCGCAGGTCCGACAGCATCACCGCCAGCCGGTACGCCTCCAGCACGTCCGACAGCGACGCGGAGAAGCCGCGCACCCGCAGGTGGCTGGCGAAGTCCAGCAGCACCTCCAGCGTGGCCCGCCGGAAGTCGCAGTGGGCGTCGTGGGCCTTCTGGTAGAAGTGCGGCGCCCGGTTGCCCGCGCCGTAGCCCATCTGCTCCGCGAGCCGGGGGAAGCTGAACGGAATCACCGTCACCGCGCAGGGCACGCCCGCCGGCAGCTTCGCCTCCAGCGCGGGCTCCACGTCGTTGGCCACGAAGGCCGCGATGTGCGCCGCGCCCGCCACCACCGCCACCTTCTCCGGGGCCACGCCGCCCGCCACCACCTCCAGCACCTTGCGCGCCATGAAGGCGTCGCGCTGGCGGTGGTAGCCCTGCCGGGGCCCCGCGTTGATGACGTCCGCCCAGGCCAGCAGCACCGGCCGGAACTGCTCCGGGCTCCAGTCCGGCGCCTCGAAGGCCGCCTCCCAGAACTCCTCGAACGAGCGGTAGCCCTGGGAGCGCGCGAAGGCGTCCGTCAGGGGCACCGTGTCGTCCGGCGCGGGCGTGCCCCCCTCCATCGCTTCGGCTTCGAGTCCCAGGCCGGGCGCGTCGCGGTCCACCGCGAGGCTGACGCCCACCGGGATGTCGATGAACTCCACGCGCGCGCCGTTCGCCCGGGCCCATTTGAGCGCCTGGTACTCCGGCGAATAGGCGGCGAAGGGCCACAGCGAGGACGCCGGCGTGCCGTCCGTGCGGTAGCCCAGGATGGCCACCGGCGGCCGGGTCTGCCCGTCGCAGAGCACGTCCACCATGCCCGTGGCGTCGCAGGGGCCTTCCACGAGGACGACGTCGGGCTTCACCCGCTCCAGCCACCGCTGGAGCACGGCGGTGGTGCGCGGTGAGTGGTGACGGACCGGGAAGTGCTGCACCCGGGAGAGCAGGGCGAAGTCCATCAGCCCCTCAGCAGCTTCTTGCTCGCGGTGTACAGGTCCTTCCACGGACCCGGGCGGCCCTTGGCCACCGTCTCCATGTACTCGCGCAGCGCCTTCACGTCGTCTTCCTGCTCCTTCACCACCGCGCCCACCAGCGAGGCCGCCAGCTCCTGCGACGTCACCGTCCCGGAGCCGAACTGCTGCGCGAGGATGGCGCTGTTGAACAGCACGCTGATGGCCTCCGCCGTGGACAGCACCGCCCCCGGGGTGCGCACCTTCGTCTTGCCGTCCTTCGTCACGCCCTTGCGCAGCTCCTGGAAGAGCGTCAGCAGCACCCGCGACAGCTCCTCCGGCGGGGGCACGCCCACCTGGTAGTCCGTGCGCAGCTCCGCCTCGCGCTTGGTGACGATTTGAATCTCCTGCTCCAGGTCCTCCACCACCGGCACGGTGACGAAGTTGAAGCGGCGCTTGAGCGCGGCGCTCATCTCGTTGACGCCCCGGTCGCGCGTGTTCGCGGTGGCGATGAGGTTGAAGCCCCGCTGCGCGCTGGTGATCTCCCCCAGCTCCGGCACCGACACCTGCTTCTCCGACAGGATGGAGATGAGCGAGTCCTGGATCTCCGGCGACGTGCGCGTCACCTCCTCGAAGCGGGCGAACTTGCCCGTGCGCATGGCCCGCAGGATGGGCGACGGCACCAGCGCTTCCGGCGACGGCCCCTGCGCGAGCAGCAGCGCGTAGTTCCACGAGTACTTGATGTGGTCCTCGCTGGTCCCCGCCGTGCCCTGCACGACGAGCCCGGACGTGCCGCTGACGGCCGCGGAGAGGTGTTCGGACAGCCAGCTCTTCGCGGTGCCCGGCTCACCCACCAGCATCAGCGCCCGGTCCGACGCCAGCGTCGCGATGCACACCTGCACGATGCCCCGGTCGCCCACGTACTTGGGCGTGATGGTCACGCCGCCCACGGGCTTGGGACTTCCCAGGATGTATGTCTCCACCGCGCGGGGCGACAGCGCCCAACCCGGTGGGCGGGGCTTGTCGTCATGCGCCGCGAGGGCGTCCAGCTCGTTCTTGTACTTCGCTTCGGCAGGCAGGCGGATGTCCGGCATGGACTGCACGCTATCCACTCGGTCTGACATCCGGCAAACGTCCTGGCTGCCTTCGTGCGTCCTCTCAAGCGCTGGGGAAATCCCTACCGGGCGGCTCGGGCGCGTCGAGTCCTGCGCGCGGGCTGCTTCGGACTCGAACGCGTGCTGAATGGACGGGCCGTGCTCATCGAACGGTCCCCTTCCCCGAAGCGCTCGCGGACCGTCGCCAGCAGGACGACCCGGTAGCGCCCTGGACGTGAAGTGCCCCTCAGGTTTCTGTGCATCCCTCGGGTTTCCGAGCACGTGACACCGCACTCCAGAGCAACCCTTCCCTGTGACGGAGTGCTGGCATCGCTGTTGCTGTAGCGCCCGGCACCTCTTTCCAGAAAGGCCGCCCATGAACACCCTCCGACTGCGCCACCTCTTCTCACGGGTCCTGCGCACCTCCTCGCTCGCCATACCGCTGGTGCTGGCGGGCTGCGGATCCTCCGCGGACCTGGAGGGCTACTCACGGATCACCTGCGACAACGGTGTCCCCGTGCTCAGCGACCTGAAGATTTCGCCCCCACCGGACTACGTCGAGCTTCGCTCCATCTACAGCACCTCCGACCCCACGAACGCCCAAACCCGCACCACCTCCGGCCAGCCCTGCGCGACGGCCACCGACGTCCCCGCCTGCCAGAGCGCCCTGGCGAACGCGACGACCACCGAGAGCTTCGTCGATACCTGCCAGGGCTTCTGCCCCACTGTCATGACCTATACCTTCCTGGTCACCGCACGCGGCGATGAGGTGAAGACGCACCCGACGCCGGAGGCCCTCAAGTCCCTGCTGGGCACGGTGGACACCGAACAGGAAGCCGTGCTCCTCGCCCATGCCTCGGGCCACGCCATGAGCTGCTCGACGCTCGAGCAGGGCGCGGTGAAGAAGAACGCGAACGGCACCTTCAATGTCGTCACCTACGAGGGCTTCTCCTGCGGGAAGGACTCGCAGTTGGAGCAGGTCGTGCTGGAGGTGTCCGCCGCCGGGGAGCTCCGCGAGGTCGAGCGCCATGTCCTGGAGAAGGGCAGCGACAGCTGCAACATCGGCCGGCGCCCCGCGGGGCTCCAGGACGCGTCCCCCTGAGAGGGCACGGACGCGCTGGGGCACTACTTCGCGGAGGCCGCGCACCTGGAGGCCGCCTCCGTCCACGCCTTCCTGAGACTGCGCGATGAGCTGGCCCTACACGGCGCCGACGCAAGCCTCCAGGACGCGGCCCGCCGCAGCGCCGTGGATGAAGTGATGCACACCGACGTGACGGGCCGCATCGCCCGTCGCTTCGGTGCCACGCCCCAGCGTCCCGTCGTCACCGCGCTGCCCCTGCGCCCGCTCCTCGACGTGGCCCTGGACAATGCCGTGGAGGGTTGCGTGAGGGAGACGTACGGCGCGCTGGTGGCCCACTACCAGGCCCTGCACGCGCAGGACACCGAGGTGCGCGACGCCATGGTCCGCATCGCCGAGGACGAGACGCGCCACGCGGGCCTCTCCTGGGACATCGACCAATGGGCACGATCGCGCCTCTCCTCCCAGGAGCGGGACACGCTGCGCGAGGCCCAACGCCAGGCGGTGGCCCTGCTGCGCGCGGAGGTCGCCGTGCCACTCGACCTGGGCTCGTCACCGCCGCGGGCCTTCCCACGCCTGAAGTCGCCCTTGGCCTCCTGGACACGTTGGAGCAGGAGCACTGGGCCTGAACAAACCCTCCTTCCCTGGAGCACCTCCCATGAACGCACTCCGATGGCGCTGCGTCTTCTCACCGTTGCTGATGTCCCTGCCGCTGGCGCTGGCCGGCTGTGGCCCTGAATTCGCGGACGTGGAGGGTTACACGGAGATCGCGTGCACCAGGGACCGTCCCCACATCGATGACCTGCGGATCTCCCCGGTGCCGGACGCCTTCCTGCTGTACTCCATCGGCCTGAAGAAGAATTCAACGGAGCCGCCCTCCGTCTTTCTCTCCGCCACCAGGGGCGAACCCTGCGCGACCGCCACCGACGTCGCCACCTGTCAGGCCGCGGTGGAGGAGGCACGAGCCACCTCGGGGTTCCACCGGTCCTGCTACCACGGTGACTGTTCTGAATACTTCGCCCTCACCACGCGCGGGGACGAGGTGAAGCTCTACACGACGGTGGAGTCCCTCCGGGAGCTGCTGGGCACCGTCGACACCGAACAGGAGGCCGTGTTCCTGGCCTACGCGGCCGACTACGCCTTCCTCTGCGACAAGGTGGATCAAGGCGGCGTGAAGGCCAATCCGGACGGCTCGTTCAACGTCATCGGCTACAAGTACTCCGACTGCGGTGAAGGCCCGGCCATCGTGCAGTACGTGACCCAGGTGTCCGCCACTGGCGAGGTCCGCGAGTTGGAACACCACGTCATGCGGCACTACAAGTCCGACTGCTCCCTGGACATGTCCAATCCGTAGGCTCGCGCATGCTTCCCCATGCCCCTCCATGCCTCATGACCGCGAAGACGCAGAAGCGATTGAAGCCTCCGGGGTCGGCTCGAAGCCGCGCCCGTGCTTCCGCAAGGACCTGAAACCCGCGCGCAAGCGATGACGCAAGCCGACGCCGCACGTCGGGCCCGCACTCGTACGCCACCGGACTTTCCTGGTTTCCACCTTGTGAGCCCACACGTGCGTTTGCGAGAATCGCGGGTGTGAACGCCCGCGCTCGCGTCTTCTCCGCCGTCCTGTTGGCCTCGTTCGTCTGGGCCTGTGCCTCCTCGCCTTCGTCCCCGTCCCCGGACGCGCCGACGCCGGAAGCAGGCTCTCCCGCCCGCCTGTGGCAGCGCGGCGCGGCGACGGGCGACCTGGCGCGCTTCACCCGCGACGGCACCCGCGTCGCCGCGGACGGCGCGCTGGAGCTGGACGCCACCGCGAAGCAAGGCAGCGACCCGTTCCCCGCGGGCGGCTGGCTGGATGGCGGCAGCTTCTACAACGGCGGCACCTTCCGCTTCGGCACCGCCACCTCCGAAGTCCAGTCCGTCCCCGGCGGCTTCGACAGCGTGGTGCCGTCCTTCGACGCGCAGACGCCTCCGGGCACATGGGTGAAGCTCACCGTCGCCGCGCGCATCGAGGGCACCTGGACCAAGGACTATGAGCTGGGTGTCTGGGCCTTCGACGCGGACACCGTCGCGCGCCACAGCGTGGACGGTCAGGGGGACGCGGACGGCAACGTGCTCACCGACACGCTCAACCTGAAGCGCCGCGCGGACGCCCTGCGCGTCACCGTGTTCCTCTTCTCTGAACGCCCGGACGCAAGCCCGCGCCTGCGCTCGCTCGCCGCCGCCGTCACCGACACGCGCCGCAAGCCCGAGGACGCCACCGCGGACCGCACCGCGTGGGGCACCGTGCTGGACGTGCCGGGCTACTCGCAGATGATCTACCCCGACGGCGGCGAGGTCTGGTGCTCCCCCACGTCCACCACCATGCTGCTGGGCTACTGGAGCCGGAAGCTGGGCCGCGCGGACCTGGAGCACCCCGTGCCCACCGCCGCCGCCCACACCTATGACTGGGTCTACAAGGGCACCGGCAACTGGAGCTTCAACACCGCCTACGCCGCCGGCATGTCCCAGGGCGCGCTGCACGGACTCGTCGCCCGCTTCGACTCGTTCGCCCCCGTGGAGCGCCTCATCGCCGCCGGCATCCCCGTGAGCATCAGCATCGCGTACGAACCCGGGGAGCTTTCCGGAGGCGCCTCCCGCCGCACCGACGGCCACCTCATCGTCGTGAAGGGCTTCACCGCCGACGGTGACGTCGTCGTCAATGATCCTGCTTTCTCCTCCAACGAAACCACCAGCGCGACGTACCGGCGCGCCGAACTGTGGCGTGCCTGGCAGCACTCCCGGGGGGCCGCGTACGTGCTCTGGCCCGCCGGCACCGCCCTGCCCCCGCAGGGGATGGAACCGCTGCCCTAGCCTGCGTCCAGAGGCGGACAGGAGGACGACGCATCGCGGCGCGCACTGTCCACTGGCCGGGGCGACAAGCCTCCCGTCCCTTGACGTAGGGCCGTTCGTGGCAGTCCCGGCACAACCTTTAACCTTCAGTCCGCAGAATTTAGGCTTGATTTCAACGCGCGGAATGTAAATACCTGCGCGCGTGATTTTGATGTCCCTTCGCCGGGAAGCCGGCAGTGGGACGCAGCCTGGAGGCACGGACATGGAGCAGAAGCCGCTGCGGGACTTCCTTGAGATTCCCTACGACGAGCTGGAGGAGCTCAACCTCCGGGTGAAGGAACAGCGCATCCAGCGCGTGTCGCCGGAGAAGATGCGCGACGAGCGCATCAAGTACCTGACCGACGAGAAGCGCATCAAGGCCATCACCGTGTGCTTCACCGACCTGGAAGGTCGGCTGCACATGCTGGACTACGACAAGAAGTTCCTGCTCAAGAGCGCGGACAACCTCACCTTCGACGGCTCCTCCATCCGCGGCTTCTCCGCGCAGGCGGAGAGCGACCTGCGCCTGAACATCGACTGGGGCGCGTTCTACTGGCTGCCCTCGGACATCTTCGGGCCCGGCAAGGTGCTGGCGTTCAGCGAAGTGCTGGAGCGCGACGGCACGCCGTACCACTCGGACATGCGCGGGCAGCTCAAGCGCGCCACCGACGCGCTGTTCCAGAAGGACGGCACCGTGTTCCACGCGGCGCCGGAGATCGAAGGCTTCCTCTTCAAGAGCCGTGACGCCGAGCGCCACTACCACGAGGAAGGCAAGTTCGAGTTCATCTCCATCGGCGGCTACTACCACGCGCTGCCGGGCGACGCGCTGCGAACCTTCATCGACAAGGCCGCCGAAGCGCAGCGCGCCATGGGCTTCCAGAACGAGAAGGACCACCCGGAGGTCGCGCCCAGCCAGTTCGAGATGAACTTCTCGTACAGCGAGGCCATCATCGCCGCGGATCAGATCCAGCTCTACAAGCTGCTCTGCCGTCAGGTGGCCGCGCAGTTGGGCCTCACCGCCAGCTTCCTGCCCAAGCCCGTCACCGGCGTGAACGGCAACGGCATGCACATCAACATGTCGCTGTCGAAGAACAACAAGAACCTGTTCCACGACAAGGCGGGCCAGGACGGGCTGTCGCAGATGGGGTGGGAGTTCATCGACCGCATCCTCACCAACGCGAACGACATCTGCCTCGTGCTCAACTCCAGCGTGAATTCGTACCGCCGGTTGGATCCGCACTACGAGGCGCCCAACCAGATCAAGGCCTCCGCGAACAACCGCGGCGCCATGGTGCGCATCCCGTTCGGCAACGAGCGCAGCGCGCGCGTCGAGTGCCGTTCGGTGGCGCCGGATGCCAACCCGTACATGGTGCTCTACACGCTGATGAAGACCGGCCTGGAGGGCCCGCAGCCGCAGGAGGACGCGGAGACCAAGCGCAGCCGCACGCGCTTCCTGCCGGACAACATCTACGACGCGATCCGCTTCTTCAAGGGCAGCCAGTTCATCGCCCAGACGCTGGGTGAGCAGGTGCAGGGCAAGTACGCGGAGCTGAAGGTCGGCTCCGCGGACCGCTGCCCCAAGCAGCTGGGCACCCGCGTGAAGGAAGCGGAGATCCAGTTCCATCACGAGGTGACGAACCAGTACCTCTGGAACCTCTTCTAGAGGCTTCTAGAGTTCCCGGTAGCGCGCCTGGAGGAACAGGTAGGCGGCGTAGGCCACCAGGCCCGCCGCCACCACCCCCAGGAGCACGTCGCCCGCGGGTTGGCGGGCGACGACGGCCAGGGCCTCTCCCAGGCCCTTGGCCTCTCCCGGGTTCGCGTCCACGGCGGAGCGGACCAGGAAGATGCCGATGACGGAGAACACCACGCCGCGCGCGGCGATGCCGAAGCGCGACACCCGCTCCACCCAGTGACGCTGCTGGGCCGCGAGCCCGGTGAGTGTGAGCTTCTCCAGGAACCTCCCCTTCCACGCCTTGTGGAACTGCTTCACCGCGAAGCCGATGATGCCCAGGCCCACGAGCGCCACCAGGACGCGGCCGAAGGGCTGCTCCATCAGCGTCGCCGTCCAGCCCTGCGTCCCCCTGCTCCGGCCCTGTGAAGCGCCCACCACGGTCTTCAGCGCGAAGACGGCCAGCGACGCGTAGATGGCGCCGCTGAGGAAGTACATGGCGCGCGTGGCGATGCCCTTGGCGTCGGAGCCCTTGTCCTCGGTGTCCGCGAACGCCTGGGCGAAGCGCCAGACGACGAAGCCCAGCAGGCCCACCACCAGCACGGACAGCAGCACGATGCCGAAGGGCCCGTGCGCCACGGTGCTCACCGCGCCATGGCTGTCCGTGGTGCGGCCGCCCTCGCCCGCCGCGAGCTTCAGCGCGAGCACCCCGATGATGGCGTAGACGGCGCCCTTCGCCGCGTAGCCCATCCGCCCCAGCTTCTTCGCCCAGGGGTGGCTCGCGGCCTCCTTCGCCCCACGCGACAGCCGCTCCATCCCCGGCCCGCGCATCACGTCCATCGTCGCCATGCAAACGCTCCTCCCGTCCCTGCGTCGGGACCGAGGAGAGGGTGCGCATCCGAAGGCCCGTTCGGGCGGAAGGCCCGTGCGTCCCGTCCGGGCCCCAACCGGGCCACGGGGGGCACGGCTGGCTGCCTGCTGTCATGGGGGGGCGGGCGAAGGCGGGCCCCGAAGGCCGCGCCACCGCTCAACGCAGGGTTCGCACGGCCTGCACCACGCGCGGCCACTCCTTGGAGCGCGGGTCGATGAGCTCGAAGTGGCCCGCGCCCTTCAGCGGCACGAGGTGCACCGGGTCCTTCTGCTGGACGCCCCGGGCGTGGAAGCCCTCGCTGATCTCCAGGGGCACGGTGTCGTCCTCCGTGCCGTGCAGCAGCACCTGCGGCAGCTTCAGGGGCTGGAGGGCAGCGGGGGACGCGACGGCGTAGCGCTCGGGGATCTGCTCCGGCGCGCCGCCCATGAAGGTCTTCACGATGCCGTTGCCCAGGTTCAGCGCGGCCCCCTTCGCCAGGTCCAGCACGCCCGCCAGGGACACCACGCCCTTCAGCTTGAGGGGGGCGTCGCGGTAGAGCGGCTGACGCGCGGTGAGCCGGTGACGGGCGGCCAGCCACATCGCCAGATGACCGCCGGCCGAGTGGCCCATGGCCACCACGCGCGTCAGGTCCAGGCCCAGCGACGGCGCGGCGTCCACCAGATGATCCGCCGCGGAGGCGACGTCCTCCAGCGTGCCGGGGAAGCCTCCGCCGTCGTGGCCCACACGCCGGTACTCCACGCTCCACGTCGCGAAGCCGCGCTTCGCCAGGTCCGCGCAAAGGTGGCCCGCGTGCTCCAGGCCGTACTCCGCGCGCCAGAAGCCACCGTGGACGAAGAGCACCACCGGGTGGGGGCCCTTGCCCTTGGGTTTGCGCAGCTCGGTGAACTGCTGGGGTGCCTCGCCGTACGCGATGCGTGCGTCGGGCGGCGGCTGCGGCGTTTCGAGGACCCACATGGAACTCATGGGCCCATCTTGGGAACGGGCGGCCCGCCGCCGCAAGCCGTGGCGCGCCAGGAGTACGTCCCCGCGAAGGATGCGCCGCGACCGGCCCCTCCGGTACGCTGTGCGTTCCACGGGGGCATCTTCGCGTGCATGAGCCGAACGAAGCGGAGCTGAAACTCGCCCTGGCCGAGGGCCTGCTCTCACGCGAGGAAGTGGACGCCCTGCGCGAGGAGGCGGCGCGGCGCGGTGTCGCACCGCTCCAGGTCCTCGTGGAGCGCGGACGGCTCTCCGTCGATTCGCTCGTGTCACTGCGCCGGGAACTCGTCACGGATGCGGCCTCGGAAGAGGACGCATCGCCCTCCGGTGCCACGGCGACGAAGCACCCTGCCTCGACCGAGCCGCGCGGGGACAGGGCCGACAGCGACCGGGAACAGCCCCACCGGGTCGCGGGGTCTCCCGGCGACGCGGGCCCCCGCCCCGTGATGTCCGACGACACGCTTCCTCCGGGAGGGGCTCCGTCCAGGAGCGTGGACGGCCCCGCCTTCCCGGTGCCGTTCTGGGAGCGCTACCGTCCCGTGCGCTTCCTCGGGCAGGGCGGCATGGGGCGCGTGTTCCTGGCGCACGACGTGCGGCTGCACCGTGACGTGGCGCTGAAGTTCGTGCGCGACGAGGACCCGGAGCTGTCGCGCCGCTTCGTCGCCGAGGCACGCGCGCAGGCCCGCGTGGACCACGAACGCGTCTGCCGCGTGTACGAGGTCGGTGAGGTCCAGGGCCGCGCGTACATCGCCATGCAGTACGTCGCGGGTGAGCCGCTGCATGCCCTGTCCGGTCTGCTGTCCGTGGAGCAGAAGGCCCGGGTGCTGCGCGACGCCGCGCTGGGCGTGCACGCGGCCCATCAGGCGGGGCTCGTCCACCGGGACCTCAAGCCCTCCAACATCCTGGTGGAGCGCGCGGAGGACGGCGCCCTGCGCCCCTACGTCATGGACTTCGGCCTGGCACGCGACTGGAGCGGGAGCGAAGGCTTCACCGCCACCGGCACGGTGCTGGGCACGCCCCAATACATGGCGCCCGAGCAGGCCCGGGGCGAAGTCACCCGCCTGGACCGGCGCGCGGACCTCTACAGCCTGGGCGCCACGCTGTACCACCTGCTCACCGGCCAACCGCCTGTCCCCGGTGCCAATGGATTGGAGGTGTTCAGCCGCATCGCCACCCATGAACCCCGCCCGCCGCGCGAGCTGGCCCCCGAGGTTCCTGCGGACCTGGAGGCCATCGTCCTCAAGTGTCTGGAGAAGGACCGCGCCCGCCGCTACGACACCGCGCGAGCGCTGGCGGACGACCTGGAGCGGTTCCTCGACGGTGAACGGGTCCTCGCGCGCACCGGCCCCGCGTACCGCGTGCGCAAGTGGGTGGCCCGGCACCGGCGAGCGGTCGCTGTGGCCAGCCTCGTCGGACTCGCGGCGGCGGGCGCGGTGGGCCAGGGCGTGATGGCCCGTCGGGAAGTCTCGCGTCGCGAAGCCCTGACCCGGCGCTTCACCGAGGGCGTGGAGCGCATCGAGGCCCAGGCCCGCTACTCCGGGCAGGCGCCGCTGCACGACACGCGGCCGGACCGCGAGGCCATGCGCTCGCGCATGCGCGACATCGAAGCGTCCATGCGCGAAGCCGGCACCGTGGCGGAGGGGCCGGGCCACTACGCGCTGGGACGAGGGTTCCTCGCGTTGGGTGACGAAGCCGCCGCGCTCCAGCACCTGGAGTCAGCCTGGGCGGTGGGGAACCACGAGCCCCGCGTGGCGTATGCGCTCGCACGGGTGCTGGGGCATCGGTATCAACGCGAGCGGCTGGAGGCGGATCGGATCCCGGACGCGCCTCAACGCGAGGCGAAGCAGAAGGAAGCACAGTCCCGCTCACGCGACCCGGCGCTCGCGTTCCTGAAGCAGGGCCAGGGCGCGGAGGTGACCGCGCCCGAATACGCCGACGCGCTCCGGGCCTTCTACGAGGACCGCTTCGATGAAGCCCTGAGGTCACTGGACGCACTGGGTACGCGCCTGCCGTGGTTCCACGAAGCCGCGCTGCTCCGGGGCGACATCCTGCTCGCCCGCGCCGTGCGCCACGCCCTGGCGAGCGAACGCGACGCGGCCCGGAGCGACCTGGAGACCGGGCGCCAGGCCTACGCGAGCGCGGCCGACATCGGACGCAGCGTGTCCGCCGTGCACCGCGCGCGAGCGGAGCTGGAACAGGAGGCCCTGCTCCTCGAAATCTCCGGGAAGGGCGACGTGCAGCCCGCGTACACGCAAGGGATGGAGGCCGTATCGCGTGCCTTGGTGGCGGCGCCGGATGAAGCGGACACATGGGTGCTCGAAGCGCACCTCCACCGCCGGCTTGCGCAGGTGCGCGTCAGCAGCGGGGGCGAGGTGGAACCGCTGCTCATCCGCACGCTCGACGCGGCGAAGCAGGCGCTGAAGCTCGCGCCCGACAAGGTGGAAGCGCGCCATGCGCTGGCGATGGGCTGGTGGCAGTGGGCCCGCTACCGGCAGGGACGGGGCGAGGATCCGCGCGAACAGCTCCAGGCCGCGGTGGCCGCGTTCGACGCCATCCCCGAGTCCGCGCGCGATTACGACTTCCACCTGGACCTGGGCCTCGTCTTCAAGGTGTGGGCGGACTCCGAGGACGGACGCGGCGGAGACTCACTGCCCTTCCGGGGCAAAGCCATCGAGGCCTTCCGGGAAGCGCGCAAGCGGGACGCTCAACGATTGGAGGCGTGGATCAACCTGGGCACCGCGTACGTGAACCGCGCGAACCATCCCCGGGCCCTGGAGCCGGACAAAGACCTGGAGGAAGCCCGGGCGTCGCTGGAGCACGCGAGCCAACTGGACCCCGGCCACGTCGTGACGTGGTTCTATCTGGCGGACGTCCACCGCACGCTCGCGCTGCGCGTGCGCGACCACGGAGGCGACGCGGGCCCCGGACTCGCAAGGGCGCTGGAGTGCTACCGGAAGGGCGTCGCCATCAACCCGCGCCTGCCTCCGCTCCTCAACGGAGTGGGTACCGTGCTGCTCGACCAGGCGCGCGAGGCGTGGGACCGGGGCGACGCGCCGGAGCCCCTGTTGGACGAAGCGGAGCGGGCCTTCACGCAAGCCATCACCACGGCCCCCACCGTGGGCTTCGCGCACAACAACCTGGGCGAGGTCCGCGCCTGGCGTGCCACCTGGCAGTTGGCGCGAGGAGAAGACCCCACCGCGAGCGCGAAGGAAGCACAGGCCGCGCTCCAGCAGGCGACCGCCCTGCTGCCAGACATCGCGCAGCCGTGGGCCAACCTGGGGCAGGTGCACCAGACGCTGGCCGCGTTCGCGCTGAGGCGCGGCAGGGACCCACGGCCCGACACCGCACGTGCCACGGAGGCGCTGACGAAAGCGCTGGGGCTCAACGCGAAGCTCGCGCAGGCGTGGCGCTGGCAGGGAGAAGTCCAGGCCGTGGACGCGCGCTGGAAGGCCTTGAAGGGCCCTGCATCCGACGCGGACTTCAAGCTCGCGGCGGACTCCTTCCAGCAGGCCCTGCGGCTGGAGCCCGAGAACCTGGAGCAGCGCCTGGCCTTCGGTGCCTTCCTCGGTGAATGGGCCACGGCGCGGGAGGCGCATGAACAGGACGCGAAGGAGCAACTCCAGCGGGGCCTGTCGCTCACCGAAGCAGTGCTCACCGCGCGCCCCCATTGGAAGGACGCGAACACCCTGCGCGAGGACCTGCGCCGCGTCCTCGCGCGCCTTCCGCCCGATTAGTCCTCGCCGCGCCCCGTCACTTCCAGGGTGCCGTTGATGGTCTCGGTGATGCCCTGGGGCTCCGTGCACTTCGAGCAGTCGCTCATCGGGCACGACCACAGCTTGTGGTTCCCCTGTGGATCCTTGCCGCGCAGCGTCCACGAGGCGCTCTGGCAGGCAGGCACCAGCAACGGGTTCTGCGAGCCCTCCTTGAAGAGCGACTCGCCCGCCACGCCGATGCACCGGTCCTGCTGCACCTGGGACACGAAGGTCACGGTCTGCCCGGCCTGCACCTGCACCGTCGTGGTGCTGAAGTGGACCTTGCCCTCCGCGTTGGCCGTGATGAACACGTCCCCGGGGTTTCCCGGAGGGGGCGTCGGGCAGGGCTGCACCGGCGTGCTGTCACCCACCGCGGCCGAAGCAGCGTCGGTGGAACGGGGGGCTGTGGCACAGGCCAGCAGCCCGGTGACGCACAGGGGAAAGAGGACTCGGATTCGCATGGCGTGGTTCTCCAGGGCTTGCGCCGGCAGTGGTCCTCCGCGGGGAGGCAGGTCGGCATGATGCGCTACGAATCGAACGAGCGGCAGTCGCCCGCGCGGTGTGGGGCTGGTACCGCCCCTGTGCCAGAGTTCCTCCCATGGCCGACGAAGCCCGTGACTACCTGCTCCGCCAGTTCGAAACAGCCTGGGCGCTCACCCAGTACCATCTGGATGGACTGACGACCGAGGAGTGCCTGTGGCGCCCTGCCCGCAAGGGCTTGCACGTGCAGCCGCTTCCGGACGGAACGTGGCGCGCGGATTGGCCCGAGCACGAGGGCTATGACCTCGGGCCGTCCAGCCTCGCGTGGCTGACGTGGCACCTCGGCTTCTGGTGGTCCATGGTGCTCGACCACTCCTTCGGCGGCGGGACCCTCTCCCGAGAGAGCGTGATGTGGCCCGGCAATGCCGACGCCGTCCGCGAGTGGATTGGCCAGCTCAAGGGCCAATGGCAGGACGTCCTCGAACGGACCACGGACGAAGACCTGCGCTCGCCGCGACGAACACGCTGGCCCTTCCAGGACCGTCCGTTCGGTGACGTCGTCGCCTGGGCCAATGTCGAGCTCACCAAGAGCGCCGCCGAACTTGGCTACGCACGCTTTCTCTACGCCGTCAGCGACCGCTGATCTGGATCAGTGCCCCTCATCCGCGCCGCGGTGCCAGTAGGCCGCCGCCTTGAGCCAGTCACCCGGATGGCGGCGCTCCTCGACGAAGTGGGTCCGCACCTCGCGGACGAGCGAAGCCTCACCGGCGATCCACACGAAGCCATCCCCCGGTGGAGGCGAGAATCCGGCGAGTGCGCGAAGCAGGTGCTGTCCATCCTGAGCGCTCGGCTCCCCGCGCACGACCCATTCCCGCCGCCACGCGGCCCGGGTCTCGAAGTGCTGCACTTCATCCGCACGCGCCACGGCCACCAGGGTCGACACGGGCACGCCAGGGCGCAGCGTCTCCACCCGCCGACCGATGGCTGGCAGCGCGCTCTCATCACCGACCAGCAGGTACCAGTCGAAGTCGTCGGGCATGAGGGATGAGCCCTTCGGCCCCCCTATCTCCAGCGTCTGACCGACCTGCGCCGACGCGGCCCATTCCGTCGCGGGCCCGGCACCGTGCAGGGCGAAGTCGAGGGTCAGGGTCCCGGCCACGGGGTCGAAGGCGCGCGGCGTGAAGTCACGCATCACCGGCGGCCCCGCTTCATCACCCTGCCGAGAAAAGAACACCTTGATGTGGCCGTCTGGCGACGGGCTTTGGAAGCCCGCGAGTTCGGGCGACGTGAAACGGATCCGCCGCATCCGGGGGGTCAGGGCCTCCACGCCGCTGACGGTGAGCTTGCGCCGCCGCAGCTCGTGGCGCACGCGAACCATCTGATGCGGCGCGCCTCGCGCCTCCGCGTCCTGAAGGGTCGGGTGGTTCATGAGCGCAGCCTTTCAATCTTCTGCGCGGCCTCGTCGATGAGCGCGGCCACGTCGTGGAGGGTCTTCGTGTCCGTGCTGGCCGACAAGGTGTCGAACAGCACGGCCTTCAGGTTGTGCATGGCGCGCCGGACCGGGGCCGCGTCGGTCCGCTCGCGAACCTCCGCGGCGGCGCCGAGCCGCTGAAGCAAGCCGGCAACGGCGCTCGCGTTCTCCTGGAGCAGCGCCTGACCTTGCGCGGTGATGGAGAAGAGCTTGCGCTGACTGTCGGTGTCCGGCTCACCGACCAGGCCCATGTCCTTGAGCAGGGTGAGGGTCGGGTAGATGACCCCAGGACTGGGGACGTACGCGCCACGACTCAACCCTTCGATGGCGCGAATCAGGTCGTAACCGTGGCGGGGCTCCTGGGAGATGAGGTGGAGCAGGACGAGCCGCAGCTCGCCGCCCTCGAACATCCGGTGCCGACCGCCATGGCCATGAGGCCCCCGGTGGTCCTCCCGCTCTGAGTGCCAGTGCCCTCCCCCCTCTTCCCGCCCTCTTCCGGGTCTGCCTCGCATGGTGCGTCCTCTCTGCTCCTCAAGAGCCATCTTGGATAGGTCTTAGATATATCTTAGATACGTCGGGAGCAAGGCCTTCGCGGGGACCCGGTCGGTCGCCCCCCAGGGGTTCGCTTTCAGGTCATCCACCAGCGCCGTCGCTCGACATGCCCCCAAGGACGCCCTTGGCAGCGGCAGGGGGGCTGTCTCACCTTCCCCCGGCAGTGGCTGGCTTCGAGGCGCGGAGGAGGGTCGATGGGACAAGCGAGGCATGGGGCCTTGCGCGTGGCCATGGGCCTGGTGCTCGCACTGGGAGCGACCGCGCCAGCCTGCCTGCCCCAGAGTTCGTGGACGACCTCCGTTCCCGAGTGCACGGGGACCGCGGGCGCCTCAATCGAAGGAGCCCCCGCCGTCCAGGGTGAGGATCCGCGGAGCTACGTCGAAGAGGATGGGCTGCCGGTGCTCCACCTCTACGTGGCGGACTCGCTGCCAGATGACGACGGCTACCAGGCGGCGCGCATCTTCTATCGCGGGCGCTGCTACGTCGCCCGGGCCAGATATCGCGGGGCGACGTCCAAGGCCTTCCCCAAGCGCAGCTTCACGCTCGACTTCCGCGATGGAGAGACCTTTGACGAACCCTTGCTCGCGGGCGGCTTCTCGGGCCGGCGCAAGCTGGTGTTGATCAGCCCCTTCAATGACAATTCATACATCCGCACCCGGCTCGGCTTCACCCTGTGGAGCCGCATGTCTTCCGAACACCTCCAGGTGAAGACCTTCAGCGCGGTCGTCTATCTGGACGGGCGCTATCACGGACTCTTCACGGTGGCGGACCACGTCGACCGTCACTCGCTCGCGGCGCAGGGGATGGATGCCAGGGGAGAGCTCTTCAAGGCCGTGGGCCCAGGCGCCAACTTTTCCCGGCAGGATGCGTTCAACAGACCCAAGAGTCCGCTGCATCAGGGCCATGAGAAAAAGGAGGGCGAGCCCGAGATGGGAGACGGGGCCTACGCCAGCATCGAGCAGTTCACCGCCTTCGTGGCGGATACCCCTCCGGAGCGCTTCCGCGCGGAGCGAGGCGCCTGGATGCGAGTGGAGGACTACGAGGACTGGTGGATGCTGGCCCACCTGGCGGACCTGTCCGACTCCGTGAAGAAGAACGCCTACCACTTCCGTGCGCAAGGAGCGGCGGAGCGATGGCGGTACATCCCCTGGGACCTGGATGCCAGCTTCGGACAGAACTGGGACACCACGAGACGGGCCCCGTGGCCGATGGCCACCTTCCCGGAGCAGAACCTCATCTGGACCCGGATGATGGAGGATCCAGCCATCCGCCAGCCCCTCCGCGAGCGATTCCACACGCTGCTCCACACCTCGCTTCAGCGGGACGTCGTCCAAGGGCTCATCGACACCTATGCCGCCGAGGTCGGCCGCGCGGCCCTGAAGGATGAAGCCCACTGGGGCGAGGCCTATCGCCACTTCCCGCGCTGGAACCAGCGCACGGACATCAACAGCTTCGAGGACGAGGTGAAATACATCCACGACTGGGTGGATGCCCATTGGGATGCCCTGGAAGAGGAGCTCCGCTGACAGCGCGTCCAGTCGCCAGGGCGCCCCGGCAGGGAGCCTAGAACTTCTGGCCCGCCCGCGCGTTGAATGGGGCCATGACCTTCCACGTCCCGCGTGCCCTGCACGTGCTCCTGACCCTGGGGTTCGCCACCCCCCTCGTGCTGCTGTCGCCCCGCGTCCTCGCGGCCCGGGCCACCACACGCTCCCTGGGCGGCGCGGACCGGTACGTGACCCACGTCACCACCGACAAGCCGCTCTACCGCCCCGGGGAGCAGGTGCTGGCGCGGGGCCTGATGCTGGAGGCCCTGAGCCGCAAGCCGTACGCGGGCTCGCTCCAGGCGCAGTTGGAGGTGCGGGGCCCCCGGGGGGATGTCGTCACCACCACCACCCTGTCCACGGCGGACGCCGTCTGGGGCTACGCCTGGCCCATTCCCGCCGGACAGGCCGGCGGCGAGTACACCCTGCGCGTCACCTACCCGTGGACGGGCGCCGCCCCCGCGGAGCGGAAGTTCGACGTGCGCGCCTACCGGGCGCCCCGGCTCAAGTCACAGATTGAGTTCCTCCGGGACGGCTACGGGCCGGGTGACACCGTCACCGCCACGCTGGACGTGAAGCGCGCGGAGGGCGGCGTGCCCGAGGGCGCGAAGGTGATGGCCACCGCGCTCGTTGACGGCGCCACCGCGGCGCAGGTGCCGTGCACGGTGGACGGCAAGGGGCGCTGCACGGTGCGCTTCCCGCTGCCCGCGGCGATGGAGCGCGGCGAGGGCACGCTGGCCTTCACCATCGAGGACGGCGGCGTGGTGGAGTCGGCGGCGAAGACCATTCCCATCCTCCTCCAGACGCTGGACCTGTCGCTGTACCCGGAGGGAGGCGAGCTGGTGGCGGGGCTCACCTCGCGCGTCTACTTCGAGGCGCGCACGCCCGCGCGCAAGCCGGCGGACCTGATGGGCCGGGTGGTGGAGCTGGGCTCCGGCAAGGTGGTCGCCCGCGTGCGCTCGGAGCACGAGGGCCGTGGCCGCTTCGAGCTGACCCCGCAGGAGGGGGTGCGGTATGCGCTGCGCATCGACGCGCCGTCGGGCATCCAGAAGACCTTCCCGCTGCCGGAGGTGAAGCCGAGGGGCGCCGTCATCCGCGTGCGCGAGGACGTGGTGCCCGCCGGCAAGCTGGTGCAGCTCGCCGTGGGACTGACCGGCGTGGGCCGCGCGACGGTGACGCTGAGCCAGCGCGAGGTGCGCGTCGCCTCGGTGGTGCTTGGGGACTCGAAGGGCGGGCCGGTGACGCTGGATCCAGGCGAGGCGGATGGCGTGCTCGTCGCCACCGTGTGGGACCACGACGGGCGGCCCGTCGCGGAACGGCTGGTGTTCCGCCAGCCCTCCAAAGAGGTAAATGTGGAGCTGAAGGCGGACCGCACGCGCTACGTGCCCGGCGGCCCGGTGCAGCTCACGGCCCGGACGACGCGCGACGGCAAGCCTGTCTCCGCGCTGGTGATGCTCACCGTCACGGATGACGCGGTGCTGGAGCTCCAGGAGAAGCGCGACCAGGCGCCGCAGCTCCCGGTCATGGTGCTGCTGGAGCCCGAGGTGAAGGAGCTGGCCGATGCGCAGCTCTACCTCGACGCGAAGAATCCGAAGTCGAAGCTGGCGGTGGACCTGCTGCTGGGGACGCAGGGCTGGCGGCGCTTCGCGCTGACCGACACGCAGGGCTTCCTCGCCCGGCATGGTGACGCGGCGATGCGCGTGCTCGCGGTGCGCTGGCCGCAGGAGCCCGTCCAGAGGCCCCGGCCGTCCACCCGCGGGGGCGGTCAGGTCGCTACCGGCGCTGTCATGAAGGGCGCGCTCCCGCAGCCGAGGATGGAGCGGGAAGCCATGGACGAGGACGATGGAGTCGCCGGCGAGGGGGCCGCCCTGGGAGGTGCGATCCCCAGCGTGGCCCAGGCCGCCCCGGCTCCGGCGCCACCTCCTCAGGAGCCCATGGCCCCGGCGGCCATGGCCCCGGTGGTCGCGGCCCAGGACCGCTTGCTCGAGGTGGAGGAGGAGGCGCCGATGATGGACAAGGCCCGGCGCGCGAAGCGGGACATGAACTTCGTTGAGCGGCGTGTCCTCAGGGGACAGGCGGTCTACTTCCGCGAGTTCGCGCACACGGTGCGCCCGAACCGCAAGGCGGGAGACCGGGTCGACTTCGCGGAGACGCTCTACTGGAACGCCGGGGTGCGCACGGATGCCCGCACCGGCGAGGTGCGGGTGTCCTTCGCGATGAGCGACTCGGTCACGACGTTCAAGGCGTTCGCGGGAGCGGTGGGCGCGGACGGCGCGCTCGGCTCGGCGGTGGCGGAGCTGGAGTCGGTGCAGCCGTTCTACGCGGAGCCCAAGCTGCCCCTGGAGGTGACGTCGGGAGACGTGGTGCGGCTGCCGGTGGCGATGGTGAACGGGACGGAGGCGCGGCTTTCGGGCGCGGGGGTGAAGGTGGAGCTGAAGGGGGACGTGAAGGTGACGGGCAGCGGCACGCAGGACCTGGCCTCACAGGCGCGGGCCCGGCAGTTGTTCTCGCTGGAGATTGGCCAGGAGGCGAAGCCGGTGGACGTGAAGCTCACGGCGAGCGCTGGCGAGTACACGGACGTCGTCACCCGCACGCTGTCCATCAAGCCCCGGGGCTTCCCGGGCCGCGTGTCCTTCGGCGGGCTGCTGTCGGCGAAGGGGCCGGCGTCGCACCGGGTGGTGCTCCCCGAAAGCGTGGTGCCCGGCAGCGTGCGGACGTCCATCGCCGTGTACCCGGGCCCGTTGGCCAACATGACCGAGTCGCTGGCCCGCCTCATCCAGGAGCCCTCCGGCTGCTTCGAGCAGACCAGCTCCACGACGTACCCGATGACGATGGCGCAGCAGTACTTCCAGACGCACACCGGCGTGAACCCCGAGCTGGTGGCGAGCGCGAAGGAGAAGCTGGAGCGGGGCTACCAGCGGCTGGTGGGCTACGAGACGTCCGAGAAGGGCTACGAGTGGTTCGGGCAGAACCCGGGCCATGAGGCGCTGACCGCGTTCGGCCTGCTGCACTTCACGGACATGCGCCAGGTGCGCGAGGTGGACACCGCGATGCTGGAGCGCACGCGCGAGTGGCTCCTCCAGCAGCGGGACGGACAGGGCGGCTTCAATCGCAAGCGCCGCGCGCTGCACGTGTGGGTGGAGGACGCGGACACGTCGAACGCATACATCCTCTGGACGCTGCTGGAGAGCGCGGGACAGCCGGCCTCGCAGGCGAAGCAGTTGTCCAGCGAGGTCGCCTCGGTGAAGGCCGCGGCGGCGAAGAGCACCAACAGCTACGTGGTGGCGCTGGCGGCCAATGTGATGGCGCTCGCCGGTGACACCTCCGAGGCCCGGGCGCTGATGGGCCGGCTCGCGTCCCTGCAGGCCAAGGACGGCGTGGTGGGCGGCTCGACGCAGTCCATCGTGGGCAGCTCGGGGGAGACGCTGAACATCGAAACCACCGCGCTGGCGGCGCTGGCGTGGATGCGCGAGCCCTCCCACGTGGGGAACGTGGAGCGGGCGATGAAGTTCCTCGCGGAGTCCAGCGACGGTGGCCGCTACGGGGCGACGCAGAGCACGGTGCTCGCGCTGCGCGCCATCATCGCCTACGACAAGGCGAGAGCGTCGAAGCTCACCCCGGGCCTGGTGCGCGTCTACGTGGAGGGCCGCCCGGTGGGCGAGCCGGTGCGCTTCGACGGCTCCACCCAGGAGGCCCTCAAGCTGCCCGACGTGAGCGCGCTGCTCGGAGCGGGCGAGCGCCGCGTGGAGCTGCGGATGGAGGGCGGCGCGGAGCTGCCATACTCGGTGGAGGTCACCTACAGCGCGCTCATGCCGGACAGCTCCAAGGAGACGCAGGTGGCGCTGGAGGTCGCGCTGGCGAAGACGGACCTCACCGAGGGCGAACCCACCGAAGCGCGGGTGCGGATCGCCAACCGCACGGGCCAGCGGCTGCCCACGGCGGTCGCCATCTTCGGCGTGCCGGGCGGGCTGGAGGTGCGGCACGACCAGCTCAAGGAGCTGGTGAAGCGGCAGGTGGTGGATGCTTACGAGGTGCTCGGGCGCGACGTCGTCCTCTACTGGCGCGGCATGGAGCCGAACAAGCGCATCGACGTGCCGCTGTCCCTGGTGGCCGCGGTGCCCGGCACGTACACGGGCCCGGCCAGCCGCGCGTACCTGTACTACGCGGACGAGCACAAGACGTGGAGTGAGGGCGTGAAGGTCTCCATCGCTCCGAAGCCGTAACCACCAGGGACGAAGGGGGCCTGTTGGGGACGGACGGGGAGCCTGGGGGAGCAGGCGAAGCCGTGCCCATGGGTTCCCCGCTGTGGTAATCCGCTCTGGCCGCAAGGCGATGACCCACACCTCCAGCCCGGACGACTTCCATGGCAGGCAGCAGCCTGATTGCGCTCCTCGACGACATCGCCACCATCCTGGACGACGTCTCCATCCTGACGAAGGTGGCGGCGAAGAAGACGGCGGGCGTGCTCGGTGACGACCTGGCGCTCAACGCGCAGCAGGTGACGGGCGTGAAGGCGGACCGCGAGCTGCCGGTGGTGTGGGCGGTGGCGAAGGGTTCGCTGGTCAACAAGGCCATCCTGGTGCCGGCGGCGCTGGCCATCAGCGCGCTGGCGCCCTGGCTGGTGACCCCGCTGCTGATGGTGGGCGGCGCCTTCCTCTGCTTCGAGGGCTTCGAGAAGATCGCGCACAAGTTCCTGCACAGCGAGGAAGAGGACAGCGCGCACCGCACCGAGCTGCGCGAGGCGCTGGCGAATCCGAGCGTGGACCTGGTGGCGCTGGAGAAGGACAAGATCAAGGGCGCGGTGCGCACCGACTTCATCCTCTCCGCGGAGATCATCGCCATCACGCTGGGCACCGTGGCGACGGTGGACTTCGCCACCCGCGTCTCGGTGATGGTGGGCATCGCCCTCATCATGACCGTGGGCGTGTACGGGCTCGTGGCGGGCATCGTGAAGCTGGACGACGCGGGGCTGTATCTCAGCCGCCAGTCCGGGAGCTTCCAGCGCGGCCTGGGCGCGGGCATCCTCCGCGCGGCGCCCCTGCTGATGAAGTTCCTCTCCGTGGCGGGGACGGCGGCCATGTTCCTGGTGGGCGGCGGCATCCTCGTGCACGGCATCTCAGGCCTGCACCACGCGGAGGAGTCCCTCACCGCCTGGGCCAAGGGCGTGCCGGGCGTGGGCAGCATCCTGGGCGGGCTCGCCCCCATGCTGCTCAATGCCGCGGTGGGGCTGGGAGCCGGCGCCGTGCTGGTGCTGCTCTTCACCCTGGGCCAGAAGGTGCTGAAGGGTCGGGGCGCGAAGAAGTAGCGCGGGCGCGGCCTGGAACCGGGCCGCGGAAAAAAGGGTTCGGACCGGCAATCGGCAGGGCGTGGAGGCCGTATACCGCCAGTCCCACTCCCTTCCTCCGGTGAAACCATGCGTCGTCCCCTGTCCCGCCTCGCCCTCGTGGCCGTCCTGTTCGGCTCGGGGGGTGCTGCCCTCGCGGCGGAGGGGACGAAGAAGCCCGCCACGCAATGGATGGCCAGCGCTGCCCAGACAGCCCGCGCGGCGCGGGTGGAAGCGGGGTTGGCACCCATCGTCATCGAAGGTGAGAAACCCCAGAGCCTGACCCTCCCGCAGTGGATGGCGCTGTACCGGATCCCCGGGTTGAGCATCGCCGTCTTCGACAAGCACGCCATCGTCTGGGCCAGGAGCTATGGCGTGAAGGAAGCCGGCGGCTCGGAGCCCGTCACCCTGGAGACGCTGTTCCAGGCGGGCTCCATCAGCAAGCCGGTGACGGCCATGGCGGCGCTGCACTTCGTCGAGGCGGGCAAGTGGTCGCTCGACGAGAACATCAACGACCGGCTGCGCTCGTGGAAGCTCCCCGAGAACGACTTCACGAAGGAGCAGAAGGTCACCCTGCGCCGGCTGCTCAGCCACAGCGCGGGGACGACGGTGCATGGCTTCCCCGGGTACGCCGTCGGCGCCCCCGTGCCCACGCTGGTGCAGGTGCTGGAGGGCGTGAAGCCCGCGAACACCTCCCCGGTGCGCGTCGACCTCATTCCCGGCACGAAGACGCGCTACAGCGGCGGCGGCACGTCCATCGTCCAGTTGATGATGGTGGATCAGCTCCAGAAGCCGTTCCCACAAATCATGAGCGAGGCGGTGCTGAAGCCGCTCGGCATGACCCAGAGCTCCTACGAGCAGCCCCTGCCTCCGGACCGTGCCGCCAGGACGGCCACCGGGACGTACTCCGGCGGCAAGAGCGTCGCGGGCCGCTGGCACGTGTACCCGGAGATGGCCGCGGCCGGACTGTGGACCACGCCGTCCGACCTGGCGCGGGTCGCCCTGGAGGTGTCCAAGGCGAAGGCGGGGAAGTCCACGCGCGTGCTGTCCCAGGCGATGACGCAGCAGATGCTGACGAAGCAGTCGGAGACGTTCGGGCTGGGCTTCCAGGTCGGCCCCGGCACCAACGAGTTCCGTCACGGAGGCTCGGACGAAGGGTTCCAGGCGGCGCTGACGTCCTTCAGCGACACGGGCAGCGGCGTGGTCGTCATGGCCAACTCCGACAACGGCTTCCTGCTCTTCGACCGCCTCATCGCCAGCGTGGCGTCCGAGTATGGCTGGACCGCGTTCAAGCCCGAGCCGGAGTCGCCGTCCACCCAGGTGGATGTGCTCATGCGGCTCAAGGGCGTCGACACCGCACTCGCCTGGTACACCGCGAAGCACGCTGCGGGCATGAAGGGCCTGGAGTCGGGGCACCTGAACCAGCTCGGCTACCGGTTGCTGGGGGACGGCAAGGGCTCGGACGCGGTGCGGGTGTTCGAAACGAACGTGAAGCTCTTCCCGACGGATGCGAATGCCTACGACAGCCTGGGCGAGGCACAGCTCCAGCAGGGCCGGAAGGAAGAGGCCATCGCGAGCTACAAGAAGTCGCTCGCACTGGATGCGGGAAATGCCAATGCCGTGAAGGTCCTCGAGAAGCTCGGCGTGCCCACCGGGAAGTGAGCGCGGGGTCAGGGAGCGCTCAGCCTCTACCGCTTCCTGACGTGTTCCTAGAGCCGGTTGACGTGTCTTGACGTGTCAACCCGCCCGCTCCTCCACGGAACGTCGCACGGCTTCCCTCGAAGGTGCCTCGCACCCACGTGGCATGCGGTTTGCCATAGGCGGATCCACTTGAGACAGGAGACGTCGATGCGCTTGGGGCGTGGAGTTGTCGTCGCGGTGGGTCTGCTGGGCTGTGGTGGTGCGGAGCTGGACAGCGTCGATGCGATGGGCAGCGTCGGCCAGGAGATCGTGGGAGGCGTCGAGGCGCGTCCAGGCAGCCACCCGTGGATTGTCAGCCTGCAAAACAATGGAAGCCATTTCTGTGGTGGCTCCCTCGTCAGGATTGGCGCCAGGGAGGAGAGCAATATCGTTCTCACGGCGGCCCATTGTGTCGTGGATGGCCCTCCCGACACGGTGGTCGCGGGGGCGCATCAACTGACGCGGCCCGTGGCCGGGCAGGTCAGCGTCCGCGTCAAGCGCGTGGTCTCTCATCCGAACTACAACCCGGACACGACGATGAACGACATCGCCGTCCTCCAGCTCGCAAGCCCCATCAAGTTCAATTCATCCCTGGCGGGCGGATGCGGCCAATCCCCCCAGATGCGCCCCAATCTGACCTCTGAACTCGCATCTGGACTCGCGATAGGGCCTGTGTGTCTCCCGGCCGCGGGAGAGCAGGTCGCGGACAACACGATGGCAACGAGCGCGGGGTGGGGCCTGACCCGTGAGGGAGGCTACGATACGTCCGACCTCTTGATGCAGGTGGGAGTCCCCACGGTGAACGCTCAGCAACTGGCGAGGATGTACTCGTCACAAGGTATCCATATCGACTCGCAGGCCATGCTCGGGGCTGGGTACGCCCAAGGGGGCAAGGACTCGTGCCAGGGCGACAGTGGAGGGCCGCTGGTCATCAAGGGGGCTCGCGGCTACACGCTCCAGGGAGTCACGAGCTTTGGCGTTGGCTGTGCGAGGCCGGGCCTGCCAGGTGTCTACGCCCGGGTCTCCAATTACATCCCATGGATCCGCCAGCAGCTCAGCCTCTACGGCAGCTAGAGGGATGAGCCTGGGGTGTTCCGCCACGCGGACCCCACGGGTTTGGAGACAGCCCTCGCGAGGCTTCCGAGGAGATGGAGGTCCCCGTCGTGGAGTCCCGCGATGCGAGCGACCTCGTGACCTGGATCCGGCGGTTGGGCGGGCCCGTGGTGAAGCTCGTGGGCGAGCTGCCGGAGTCTCAACAGCGGGCGTGGGAGGCGGACCTCCTCGCCGAACTGGAGAGCCGTCGAACAGGAGACAAGGTCTCCCTGGGGGGAGTGACGCAGCTCACCCTGGGAACCGCACTCGCGGAGGGCCCCTCCGAAGTGCACCAACACCCTTCGGGTCATCGCACCCAACAAGGACATCAAGCTCTATCCGCTCGACTGTTGAGCTCGGGCCGGCGGGGGCGTTCGGCTGCCGGGGCCTTGCCTGCCTGCCCACACAGGTGGAACGCGCGTGACGATATTCAGTTCATGCCGCAGCTTGTCATGAGCTGGGTTTCCAACGGATTCGGAGCGAATCCGACACGCGAGGAGGAGCACCCGTGCTGGACACTGAAATCATTGGCGAGCCCCTTCATCACCTTGAAAGCCGCCGCCTGCTGGCCGAAGCCCGGAGGGCTGTCCCGGAAGCCTTCGACGACCAGGGGCGGCTGCTGTCACCCATCGCTGGAAGGTGGGCCCGTCCGCCCGCCTGGTTCAACGCCGTATCGCCCATCGACAGCAGCGTCATCGCCGAGCTGCCATTGCTTGGCGCCGCCCAGGTCGCCACCGGCGTCGAGCAGGCAGCGGCGGAGTCCACGCCCTGGGCCGCCCGTCCGCTCGAGGACCGCGCATTGGCTGTCGCGGAGGCGGTGGTGCAGCTTCAAATGCACCGCGACCTGCTCATCCGCATCCTGGCGTGGGACATCGGAAAGACGCTGCCCACGGCCTCCAACGACGTGGACCGGTGTATCGCGGGCATCGCATGGTACCTGGAGCAGGTGGGCCCGATGCTCGACGGCCGGAAGCCGCTCGGCCTGGTGTCGAACATCGCCTCCTGGAACTACCCCTTCTCCGTGCTGCTGCTCAACGTGCTCGTGCAGTCGCTCGCGGGCAACTCGGTCATCGCGAAGATTCCGACCCAGGGCGGCGGTGTCTCACTCACCCTCGCCTTCGCCCTGCTGCGCCGCGCGGGCCTTCCCGTGTCGCTCGTCGGCGGGCGCGGCAGGGACCTCTCCGAGGCGCTCGTCGGCCACCCTCGCATCGCGGGTGTCGCCTTCATCGGCGGTCGCGCCAATGGGGCCGAGGTCCACCGCCGCCTGCGCGAAACGGACAAGCGCTACGCGCTGGAGATGGAGGGTGTGAACGCCTACGCAATCACACACTTCACGGACTGGGACACGCTCAGCCAGCAGCTTCGGGCGGGTTTCGACTTCGGCAAGCAGCGCTGCACCGCCTACACCCGCTGGGTCGTCGAGAAGTCGCTCGTCCCCAGGTTCGTCCGGATGTATGTGGACACCGTCTCGACGTTGCGCGTCGGCAATCCGGTCCTGGGCGCGCACGTGGACTACGGGCCGCTCATCGCCTCCAGCAAGGCAGAGGAGCTGCGCGCACTCATCGCCGAAGCGCGGGAACAGGGCACGGCGGTGCTGTATCAGGGGGCGCTCGCGGAGGACGCCTTCACCGCGCGGCAGGAGCGGGGCGCGTATCTGCCGCCCACCCTGCTCTTCGGCCTCCCGCAGGACAGTGAGCTGTACCTGCGCGAGCCCTTCGGCCCCGTCGACGTCCTGGTGTCGGTGGACTCCGAGGAGGAGCTGGTGCGGGAGGCCAATGTCTCCAACGGCGCGCTCGTGGCCTCGGTGGCGACGGACGACCCGGAGCTCGCCCAGCGCATCGCCGCGAGGCTCCACGCCTTCAAGGTCGGCATCAACGCGCTGCGCTCGCGAGGCGACCGCGAGGAGTCCTTTGGCGGCAAGGGTGGCTCGTGGGCGGGCGCCTTCGTCGGCGGCACCCACCTGGTGCGTGCCTTCACCGACGGCCCGCATCCCATTGAAGGCAACTGGCCGGACTGAGCCCCTTCAACACGGCGGCGAGGGGCTGTGGCCCCCGCCCCTCGTCGTCCGGCGCGGCGTCCTGCATAGTGCCAGCCCATGGGACGTCGCAGATTCTGGCAGGGGTGGGCGGCCGCGCTCGCCTACTGGACGTTCGCGGGCCTAGTCTCCGCGAGCGAAGCACACTCCGTGGGTGGCGTGGGCTGGGGGCACGCGCTGCTCACGTCGATGACGGCCCATCTGCTCTGGGTCCCGCTCACCATCGCCATCCTCCAGCTCGGGCTGCGCTTCCCCATCGAGCGGCGGCGCTGGCCCTCGCGGGTCGCGCTTCATGTGGCCGGCGTGCTCGTCGTCGCGTCCTTCCGCGCGGCGATCATCTTCTCCCTGGACCCCTGGGTCGGCTGGTACGCGCAGCGTCCCCCCTTCCCGGAAGTGCTCACGCACGCGCTGTTCACCAACCCGTTCATCTACCTGACCGTGCTCGGCGTGGCGCACGCCGTCTACTACGCGGATCAGCTTCAGCTCCGGGACACCCAGCTTGCCCGGGCGCAGCTGCACGCGCTCAAGGCGCAGCTCCACCCCCACTTCCTCTTCAACACGCTGAACTCCATCGCCGCCCTCGTGCATCGCGACCCCCACGGGAGCGAGCGGATGATCGCGCAACTGAGCGACCTGCTCCGGAGCACGCTCGACGCCGCGGGCACGGAGGAGGTGTCTCTTCAGGAGGAGCTGCGCTCGCTGCAGCCCTACCTGGACATCCAGGGGGTGCGCTTCGCCGACCGGCTCACGGTGAAGCAGGACATCGCGCAGGAGGCCCTCACGGCCCGCGTCCCCCACCTGGTGCTCCAGCCCCTGGTGGAGAACGCCATCCAGCATGGCATCGCACCGGGCACCGAGCCCGGGACGGTGACGCTGGTCGCGCGGCGTGAGGGCACCGAGCTGCACCTGGAGGTCCGCGACGACGGCATCGGCCTCAAGGAGCATCCGGCGGATGTCTCCCGGGGCACGGGAGGCGGCCGGGGGCTGCGCATCACCCGGGAGCGACTCCTGCAACTCCATGGCGGTGCCCACCGGCTGGAGCTTCGGGACGCCGTGGGCGGCGGCACCACGGTGGCGCTGGCCATCCCCTTCCGCACGGAGCCCTCTCCGTGAGCGTCCCCATGCGCGTGCTCATCGTCGACGACGAGCCACTCGCCCGCCAGCGCCTGAAGGACCTGCTGGCCGAAGCCCCCGACATGGCCCTCGTGGGGGAGTGCCGCAACGGCCACGAAGCCATCGCGGCCATCGGCGCCGAGCGTCCGGACCTCGTGCTGCTGGACGTGCAGATGCCCGGACCGGACGGCTTCGGCGTGCTCCGGGCGCTCCCCGCCGAGCACACGCCCGCGGTCATCTTCGTGACGGCCCACCGCGACTTCGCGGTGCAGGCGTTCGAGGCCAACGCGCTCGACTACCTGCTCAAGCCGTTCGACCGTGAGCGCTTCCGCACGAGCCTCGCGCGTGCGCGCGACCGTCATCGGGCCGTGCCATCCACCCTGGACGCGGAGCTGCTCGCGCGGCTGGAGTCCCTGTCGCTGCGCCAGTCCCCCACGCCGTATGTGACGCGGCTCGTGGCCAAGGTGGGCTGGCGCATGCGCTTCCTCCAGGTGGAGGACATCGACTACCTGACGGCGGAGGGGAACTACGTCTCCGTGCACGTGGGCAAGCAGTCACACCTCACGCGCGAGACGATGTCCGCGCTGGAGGAGAAGCTCGACCCGAAGCAGTTCCTGCGCGCGCACCGCTCCTTCATCGTGCGGCTGGACCGCATCGAGGAAGTGGAGCCGCTTCCGCCCGGTGAGTACGCATTCATCCTGCGGGACGGCACCCGGCTGACCTCGGGGCGCAGCTATCGCGCGCAGGTGCAACGCGCGCTCGGGCTGCCCACGTAGGCGCCTCCACCGTTCGTCCCAGACCCTCCACGGTTCGTCACATCTCCTTGGACCCCATCGCCGCCGCCGGGCGACGGTGCTTTCAACAAAGGAGATGCACATGCAGCGTTTCGCCAAGCAGTGGTCGATGAACCTCCTCCTCGCCGTCTCCCTGGTGACGGTGTCGGGCTCCGCCGGGGCCCAGGAGTGCGAGCCGGGGGGCAGCCTCTTCGCGCCCGATGAGATCTCCCTGGAAGAGCGCTCCGAGTACCGGCTCGCGCTCTCCGCGGATGGGAGGACGGCGTACTACCACGTCGACTCGGACACGCCGCCGCTCCAGGCCATCTACGTCACGCACCTGCGCAACGGCCGCTTCGGCCCCGGTGAGGTGGTGTCGTTCTCCGGCACGTACAAGGACTCGGATCCGTTCATCTCACCGGATGGGCAGTCCCTGTTCTTCTCCTCCACCCGCCCCGTGAATGGCGGCGCCGAGCGCGAGGACACCGACCTCTGGGTCGTGCACCGCGTGAGGGATGGCTGGGGGGCGCCCGAGCACCTGGGCCCGCTCGTGAACACGCCGAAGCAGGAGCTCTACGTGAGCGTGACCCGCGACGGGACGCTCTACTTCGCGAGCGGCACGTTCGACACGGACTTCGACATGTATCGCGCCCGGCGCCAGGGCAACCGCTACGCCGCGCCCGAGAACCTGGGGCCCGCGGTGAACAGCGCTGACTCGTGGGAATACAACCCGTGGGTGTCGCCGGATGGTCAGGTCCTCGTCTTCGCCTCGCTGAACCGGCCCGGCGGGTATGGATTGGGAGACCTCTACGTGAGCTTCAACATCGCGGGGACGTGGACGCGGGCCGTGAACCTCGGGCCCTCGGTGAACACGGAGAAGGATGAGTTCCACCCCACACTGAGCCGCGACCTGCGCCACCTCTACTTCGTGCGGCAGACGTGGGATCCGTTCACGCCCTCGGACTTCTACCACCTGGACACGCGCTGCCTCTGGCGCTGACCCGCACCGTTCAGCCGCCTGGAGGCACACGCTCCAGGCGGCCCATCCCTCAGGAATCTTGGGTCTTTCTCACCGTTCTGTGAGCGATGAGTCAGTCTTCGCAGATCAATCCGTGCAGAAGCCCTGAGCTACAGAAGGCGGCTGACAGCTCGCCTGCGTGGAAACGTCGCTCCCGACGCAAGGGCCCGCTCGTCGCGCTGCCGTGGGCAGCCCTCCTGCTCGCGCTCCTGACCGGTTGCCCGCTCGCGGAGAACTACACCGACGCGAGCGGACCGAGGTACAGCGGAGACCATCGGACTCCGGGGGCCGTCTCCTCGGAGGATCCCTCCTCGGTCACCGTGGTGACGTTCAACCTCGCCTTCGCTGAGCAGGTCACCGAGGCGATAACAGCCCTCACGAGACCTCCGCTCGCGGATGCGGACATCATCGTGATGCAGGAGATGGACGCGCCCGCCGTGGAACGGATCGCCACGGAGCTGGGACTGACCTACGTCTACTATCCTGCCTCCGTGCAGGTGGATGGCGGTGACTTCGGGAACGCGGTGTTGAGCCGGTGGCCCATCACCGCGGATTGGAAGATCCCTCTTCCTCACGACGACCCGTACCGCAAGCAGCACCGCATCGCCGTCGCCGCGACGGTGGACATCCGGGGGACGCCCATCCAGGTGGTCTCCGTGCACAACGCGACCCCCATCGTCGGGCTCGGCGGGCGGCTTGACCAGGCGGAGACGATCATCAACGCGCTCGACGGAGCGGGGCCGTTGCAGATCATCGCTGGCGACTTCAACACCTCCGACCCGGGGAGCCTCAACCAGACCGTGAAGCTGTTCTCGGGGCGGGGATTCCAATGGGCGTCGGAAGGCGTGGGTGACACCGTGGACTCCGTGATTGGCGGATTGCCGCTCGACTCCGTCTTCACCCAGGGGCTCTCTGCGGTGGAGCGCGGCGTGGACAGGCGTCCCGCTGGAAGTGATCACCATCCGGTCTGGGTGCGCTTCGCGTGGCCGCCATGACGCTGCGGAAGGCCATGCGGTCATTGTGGTTGGGTGGACTTCTCCTCTTGGCTCCTGGCTGTCTGAGCGGAGCGAGGAACCTCGGCGCGGCGACGACCCCCGTCGGGACGACCGAGGTCGGCGTTTCCCTGAACGCGCTCGCCTTCGAGCACGGCCGGGAGCGGGCGTATCTGCCCAATCCCGAGCTCACCTTCCGCAAGGGCGCTGGTGAGAACTGGGATTGGGGCGGTCGCCTCACCTTGCTGGGCCTGGAGCTTGGGACCCGGCATCGGCTTGTCGAACGGTCACCCTGGACGCTGTCGCTCGCCCCGAGCGCGGGTGTCTGGTACGTGCCCGTCACGAACAACTCCACGGAGCCCGTCAACCTTCGCCTCGGGGGGCAGGCGCTGGTCGACTATCGGCTCAGTCCCGCGTGGACGCTCACCGGGGGCGCTTCGCTGATGGGGGCCTTCGCGGGACCGCTGACCGTCTTTCAAGGCAGGTTCAACGGCTCGCACCTGCTTGCCTTACCGGGCGGTTCGCTGGGCGTCGCGTACCGTCTGGGGAAGTCCCTTGAGATTCGAGCCGAGGCCGGCCTTGAGCTTCCACTCGACCTGAGAGAAGGCCGCCGTCAGGTGACCGGCCATGCCGGGCTCTCGCTCCGCTGGCGACGCGCGAACGCTCGATGACTGGCGGTCGGTCCGTCCCCAGAGCGTCGTGAGGAAGACACGCGTTCCTCCAGCTGGACGGGTTGTCGGCACGGAAGGCTTCCTTCACCGTTGCTCGTTTCCGAGGGAGGCCCACCTTGAAGCCTGCTCGAACGAGCCCCGTCCGTGTCATCGCCACACTCGCGCTCGCCGCCGTGGCCTTCGCAGGGTGCGACGATGACGATGACGATGATGACGGTGACGATGAGTTCGAGGCCGCCACTGAAGCCGTGAAGCAGATTGCCCAGAACGCCCCCACCAGCCTGCCGGCCAATGTGCCGGACGACGTCCTGCGGGTGACCCTGGGAGGCGTGGAGTACAACCTCCGCGAGCTGATCAGCCGCCCCTCCGAATCGCGGCCCTCCGCCCACATCGTGGCCGCCTACCAGACGGGCTCCACGCCCGCGGACCCACCGCCCTTTGGCACCAGTGACGTGGCCGTTCTCCCGGACTCCACGCGGGCGGCGCCAGCGGCCCAGGTCTACGAGTGCCGCCAGAACGGGACCAGCTTCGCCTGGACCTTCCTCCAACCTGAAGCAGGTCTCCAACCCATCACCCCCCAGCCCATCCCGGCGCTGGAGCTGCTGGTCCTCGACCATTTCCGCTACCCGGCTGGCATTGATTACGGGCCGCCCACCGGCGCGCCGCCTGTGGGCCCGGCCTGGCGCGTGTCGGCGCCAGTGCTTGACCAGGGCTCGACCACCTCCGGCCAGACCCTCTTCATCGGCAGTGTCGAGGCCACGGTCGCGAACGGGCCTGCCAACGTCCCCTTGCTGCGGCTCGCCAACGTCGCGCGCATCGACCGGGGACTCCCGTCCGAGGTGTTCTCGCGGACCACGTCCGACGGAGCCCAGAAGGGCTACGTGCTCCGGCTCAACACCGTAGGAGGAATCGCGCCAACGACGGGCTGCGCCGGCACCCCGGACGTGGGCAGCCGCCAGCGGGTGCCCTACGCAGCGGACTACTACTTCATCGATGTCCTCACGACTCCGTAGCAGTGAGCGTCGAGGTCGTCGTCGCATGAGCTGAGGCACCCTGCGCCGCGCAAGCTGGCGCGGCCGGCTTGCGGCAGGGCCACGGGGCAGCTACCTTCATGGAAGTCCCTGCAGTGATTGAAGTCCCTGCATCCACGCAGCCGGTCTCGCCAGCCGGTCCCAACTCGGCGTCTGGATTGTCCTCAGTCCCCAGTCTGGTGTGGTCGTCGCGCGAGAACATCCGCGCGCAACTGCTGTCCCTGCTCGAAACGGTTCCGCTGGAGAGCGTCGACCTTCGAGGTCGGGTCGTCCGCCTGCTCGGTGTTTTCGGAGGGCCGGAGCTGACGCCCCTCCTGCTCGAACGGTTCTTCGATGAACGGGAGGGGTTCTCCACTCGAGAGAGGGCGCTCCATGCGTTGGTGAAGCAAGGCGCACCGCTCTCTGGTCCGGACATCACCCGGATCATCGACGTCTCTCCGCTCATGTGCCCCTGCTGTTCCCCGTCCACCGAAGAGGTTCTCACGTTGGCGCGAACGGAGGACGCGTGGGAGGCCGCCGAGGCCGCACTGCTGAAGCACTCGCCCCAGATGCGCGCGCACGTGCTCACGTCCACGGAACACACCCGCTTGTCCCCACGGCTCGTCGAGTGGCTCTATTCGCGCTGGTTCCTGCACGACCGCCATCCGCTCGCGGAGGGAGATGACTGGGACCCACGGGCGAATCTCCAGGTGGCGGTGGCGCACCGTGAGCGCCCGGAAGCCAGGATGCTCCTCGATGCGTGGGCACGCGACGCGGCCGCGGAGGTGCTGGGCCAGCTCTCCCGTGCGGAGCCCCGGCTCCAACAGTCGGTCGACGCGCTGTTGCTGCTGCCACTGCCGGACCTGCTTGCATCCTTCGGACAGGAAGCGCTGCTGCGCCTCATCCATCGCATCGTGCGCGCTGAGAGCGTGGCCCAGAAGGTGGCCCATGGCATCCAGCCGAGTCCGCCTGGGAGCTTCCGGGCCCTGGAGCTGCTGGTGGAGTGGCGCGAGGCTCGCCCGCTCCTCCGTTCGCTCCTCTGCGACTTCGACATCGCGGACGGAGTGCGGCACTCGCTGCTCAACCACCTCCTCGACCACGACCGCGCCATGGCGGTCCGATGGGCGCTCGCAGCGATGCGGTATCCCGACAACGCGGCCCTCGTCCGTTTCGTTCTCCAGGGTGCGGCCCGGCAGCCCGCGCCCGGAGACCGGCCCTTGTTCCTGGCCGCGCTGCAAGGCGAGGACGCGGAGACCCAGGTCTTCGCGCTGGAGGGGTTGTTCGCGCTGGGCGAGTCGGGCGCTGGCTGGCGCGACCGGCTCACTTCGCTGGTGCATTCGAGCGACGAGCGCATGCGCCTCCGCGCGGCCGCATGCCTTGTCCGGGAGGGCCAGCGTGAATGGCTCCCGATGTTGAGACAGGCGGCCCTGGAACCACCAGAGCGGGGGCTGCGCGCGGAGGCGGTGCGCTGGCTCGGCCAGGTGGACGCGGAGGCCAGCCGGCCCGTGCTGGAGCAGGTGCTCGCCGGGGCGGCAACGTCTTCGCCCAGGAATCACGCCTCCGGCGCGGACGAAGCAGCCTGGGCCCTCTCCCGGCTGGGAACGGCCGAGGACCGCTCCGCCTTGCTCGACGCGGCACTGCAAGGCTTCTGCTCGCCGGGCATCCACCGGGAGCTGGAGTACCACCTGGCGCGCCAGGAAGGCCGTCCGGCGCAGGACGTCCTTCCGCCCTGGTCACGCTGACGCGCGTGAAACACGGTGGTCGAACAGGAGGCAGGCGAAGGCCTTGAACAGGGTGGCACCGGAACCGGCGGGAGTCCGGTAGAAGGTCCGCCATGAAGCCTCCTCGCATCGTCATCGTCGGTGGTGGACCCGCCGGAATGCTCCTCGCCTACCAGCTCGTGACGAACGGCGTTCCGGTCCGCGTCCTGGAGCGCCACCCGGACTTCAATCGCGAGTTCCGAGGCGAACTCCTGCAGGCGCCGGTCGTCGAAGCGCTCGAACGCGCGGGGCTCTTCTCCGCGCTGCTCGAACGGGGGCTGGCATTGCCAGACATCGAGCGCCGCATGTACGTGGGCAAGCGCCGCACGGTCCGCGTGCCAGGCCCCCAGGAGCGCGGGGCCGTGGTGTCGCAGCCGGGGATGCTCGCGCTGCTGCACGGGCTGTGCATGCGCCATCCCCACTACCGCCTCGACTTCGGCACCACCGTGCTCGACGCCCTCCAGGAAGACGGGCGCGTCGTCGCGATGAAGACCCGCCATGACGGCGTGGAGGACCGCGTGGACGGGGACCTCTTCATCGTCTGCAACGGGCGCAACAGCCACCTGCGCAAGTCCTGCGGCCTGGAGACCGAACAGTTCGCGACGACCGCCGACGCGCTCTGGCTGCGCTTCGACCTCTCCGACGCACCGGACGCGCTGCCCGAGTCGCTCCAGGTTCACATGTTCGGCAAGGGGCTCGTCGTCGTCTTCCAGCGCTCCACGGGCCACCGGCTGCACCTCGCCTACAGCGAGCCGGGCGACCTCAACCGGCTGCGCAAGGACCTCCCGGAGCTGCGACGGCGGCTGCTGCCCACGCTGCCGGAGGCGCTCCGGCCCCACGTGGAGCGCAAGCTCGACGAAAACACCGAGTGGCAGGTGTTGAAGATCCTCGTCGACCGCGTGCGCCAATGGCACGCACCGGGCGTCCTCTTCCTCGGGGATGCGGCGCACACCATGTCACCGTCGGGCGGACAGGGATTGAACCTGGCCCTCCGCGACACGTTCGTGGCCGCCAACCACCTGCTGGAGGCCCTCCAGGCGGAGCGCCCGCTGGATGCGGCGGTCTTCCAGCGGATCCAGGACGAGCGCCAGCCGGAGATCGACCGGGTCCAGGCAGGGCAGACGCGCGCGGGACAGATGGTGCTCAAGCCGCTCGGCGTGCTGCACATGATGTTCACCCTCCTGGGCGCGGTGATGTGGTTCGCGGGCAAGAAGATGCAGGGCGCGGGGGACGTGCCCCCCGTCGAACCGCGCTACCTCACACCGCTCACAAGCGCCCCTGGCCTCCAGGGCCACACCTCGCCTTGAGACGGAGGGGGCTTGATCACCGCTCGCAGCGCAGCGCGACCGCGTGAGGGTTGTCCAGGTAGTCCTGCCAGAACGCCCGGCCGTACCGGGCGATGCCCTCGGGAGAGCACTCGGGAGACATCCACGTGAGCTGGCGGAATCCCGCTTCGCGCAGCGCCTGCTCGTAGGTGGCCCGGCTCCAGTAGGAGAAGTGGATGGTGAAGGGAGTCTTCGTGTGCAGCTCCGCGGAGATCGCCTGCCCTTCCCGAGGGGACTCCGGAAAGTCCAACATCGTGATGCCATAGCGGGTGCTGTTGGGCCCCTTCGCGCTGAACCCGGGGTTGAAGGAATAGGTGACGAAGCGGCCCCCTGGCTTCACGTGCGCATGGATGTTCCGGCACATTCGCAGCAGGTGTTCGGGCGAGTTTGCGTAGTGCAGGAGATAGACGGCCGTCACGCAATCAAAGACACCCAGGGGGGCCATGTCGGCCACGTCCGACACGTGGTACTCGATGCCCAGCCTCTGGGCCTCTTCGTATCGCCGGGCGCCGCCAATCATCTCCTCCGAGATGTCCACGCCAACCACCCGGTTGGCGCCTCGCGCCTTGAGCTGCCGCGTGTACAGCCCGTCGCCACACGCCAGGTCCAGGACGTTCCGCTCCTCCACGGAGCCGAGCGCTTTGAAGAAGGTATGGCCCTCGATGTACTCCGAGCGCACCGGCAGGACATCCCAGTCCGCGACCTTCTCTCCAATCTGGTCATACTGCGCCGACATGTCTCACGACCTTTCCAGGCAGGCCCTGGCATCGTGTCACGGTCCTGGTGACTGCAAACACCAGCATGTGACCGAAGTCACCAGGGCGGGCTCCCGTGCGCGAAGGCGAAGTCACGCGCATCCAAACAAGATCAACGACTTGTGAGCGCCCTGCCGGGACCGGGGCCCTGGCACGCCCGCTGCTATGGGAGTCCTCGTCGCTGAACGCAGCACTCCCCTTCTGAAAGAGCTCCGCCATGAGCATCTCCTCCGTTCGCAGCAGCCCCGCCTCGGTCAGCCGTTCGCCCGCCATGGAGTCTCCCGCGCTCCGCGCTCCCAGCCTCCCGGGCGCCGTGGATGCCTCCGCCTCCGGGACGAAGGCGAGCGCCAAGGGTTCTCCCTTGATGGACGCCCTGAAGATGGATGGCTTCGACGCCGGTGGCGCGGGCAAGGCGGAGTCGCTGGGCAAGCTGCTGGAGAGCGCGCTCTCGGTGCTGAGCGGCATCACCCAGCTGCTGCAGACCGTCGCCGCGGGCGTGCAGGGCGCCACGGGGGCCCAGGGCGCGTCGGGCGGCTCGCCCTTCTCCGACAGCTTCCAGGGTGCGGAGGAGAAGGCGCCGGTGTCGCTCGACGCCACCTCGATGTCGAAGGAAGCCAACCCGCTGCAGGGAATGATGGCCGGCATGAGCCAGGTCCCGAGCCTGGAGTAGCCTGACGCCAGCCGAACACGGCGGCGAGGCGCGGCCCGCGCTGGAGTGAATCAGCGGGCCGTGCGTGCTCCCGGAAAGAGGCGGACGGCCAAGGCCGCCAGCGCGGAGGCGGTGGCCAGCAGCGTCACCGCCATCCATCCCCACCGCGCCAGCACGAGGCTGCCACTCACCGCGCCGACGGACATGCCGATGAACATGCAGACGAACAGCACCGCGTTGAGCCGGCTGCGCGCGGCGGGGTCGATGCCGAAGACAATCGTCTGATGGGCCACGAGCATGATCTGTGCGCCCAGGTCGAAGCCAATCGCGCTGGCGGCAATCAGCCACAGCCGGTGGTTCGGTTCGAGCCACGGCACCGCGAGCATCGCGGCGAAGGAGAGGGCGGCCAGCGCCGCGCCCAGGCGGGTGACCACCTCGGGGCCGAAGCGATCCGCGACGCGGCCCGCGATCGGCGCGCCCAGCGCCCCCGCCGCGCCCGCCAGACCGAAGGCACCGGCGGCCGCGCTCCCCAGGTGGAACGGCGCGCCGTGCAGCATCACGGCGAGCGTGGACCAGAACGCGCTGAAGCCAACCGACACCAACCCCTGCGCCAGCGCCGCCCGGCGCAGGGCGCCGTGCTTGTTCCAGAGGCTGGCGAGCGAACCCAGCAGGGCACCGTACGAGAGCGTGCTGGTCGGACGGAAGCGAGGCAGGCCGCGCCAGGCCGCCACGCCAACCAGGGCCACGCTGGCGGCGGCGACCAGGTACATGGCGCGCCACCCGAAGTGCTCGGCGACCACGCCGCTGATGACACGGGACAGCAGGATGCCGAGCAGCAGGCCAGTCATCACCGTGCCGACCACCTTGCCGCGCTCGTGTTCGGGGGCCAGGGTCGCTGCGGCCGGCACGATGTCCTGCGCCAGGGTCGCCGTCAGGCCGACGGCGAAGCTCATCGCTAGCAGCAGCCCGATGTTCGGGGCGATGCCACCCAGGAGCAGCGCCACGCTCAGCAGCGCGGCCTTGACCAGGATGATGCGGCGCCGGTCGAAGCGGTCACCCAGGGGCGCCAGCAGCAGGATGCCCAGCGCGTATCCCAACTGCGTGAGGGTGGGGACCAGGCCCACCGTGGTGTCGGAGGCGCCGATGCTGGCCCCCATCACCCCGAGCATCGGCTGGCTGTAATAGATCGACGCCACCGACAGTCCAGCTCCGGAGGCCAGCAACAGGCGCAGGCCGCTCGACAAGGGCTCACTGCCGCCGTGGCTGGCGGGCGCGGGCTGGGACGCGCGGGCCATGGCGACGGTGCCCCCCGCAGGCGATGTTCCGCTCCCGGCGGCTCCATGTACGGAACGAATGAAGGACATGTGGTTCTCCCTGGCGCTGCGAGTCGAAGCAAGAGTGCGCCAGAGGAGGAGGAGTCGGTAGTAGCGTGCTCCGCACAGCGGTTATACGTCCCACGTATCCATCAATCTGAAGTCGCTCCCATGCCCAACCCGTCAAAGCCGTCCCGGCCGCGTGTTTCCCGGAAGCGGCTTCCCCCACCTGGCGCGCCAGCCACCGCCGACCGGCTGGAGCTGATGCAGACCTTCATCCGCATCGTCGACGCGGGGAGCCTGTCCTCCGCCGCCGCGCAGCTGGGCACCACGCAGCCGACGGTGAGTCGCCGGCTCCAGGCGCTGGAGCGTTCACTGGGGCTGCGGCTGCTTCAGCGCTCCACCCATGCGATGAAGCTCACCGAGGACGGAGCGCGCTGCTACGGACGGGCGAAGGAGTTGCTGGCCAACTGGGACCTGCTCGAGTCCGACCTGCGGGGCGCGAGCGACGAACCGGAGGGCACGCTGCGCGTCGTGGTGCCCCATGCGTTCGGGCAGCAGATGCTGGTGGAGCCGCTGACGGAGTACCTGGGGCGCCACGCGCGGGTCTCGGTCGAATGGCTGTTGCACGACCGGGCAGCGGATTTCGTCGCGGACGGCATCGACTGCGCCATCCACCTTGGAGAGGTGCATGACCCCAGCGTGGTGGCGCTCCGCGTGGCGGAGGTGCCGCGCATCGTCGTGGCCGCGCCGTCGGTGCTGGCGGGCATCCCCGTGCCGACCCATCCCGACGAGCTCGCACGGCTGCCGTGGCTGTCATTGCGCTCGTTCTACCGCAATGAAATCTCACTGACCCACGTGGCCACCGGCGAGGTCCAGCCCATCGTCTTCCAGCCGCGCGTGAGCACCGACAGCCTCTACGCCATCCGCAGCGCGGCGGTGAAGGGGCTCGGCGTCTGCGTGGCATCGTCCTGGGTGCTCCAGGAGGACCTGGCGAAGGGCCGACTCGTGCACCTGGTGCCAGGCTGGCGGGCCGCGCCCCTGCCCCTGTACCTGCTCTATCCCCATGCGCGGTTCCATCCGGCGAGGCTGCGCAAGTTCGTGGAGTTGATGCGGGAGAAGATCCCCACGGCCCTGGCGGTGGCGACGCAGAGAGGATGAGCCCTGGCCCATGTCGAAGACGGGGCAGCCCCGGGGTACGCTGAGGGACCTGTCCGGACCGGGCGATGCTTCCGGGTCGCCGGCATGCTTGGAGGCATGGCGTGAGCGATATCCCACGGAAACCGATGGATGCCTCGGCGCGGATGGCTCGCGCCCTCGCCTCGCTGGACGGCGTTTCCGTCGGTGATGCCTTTGGCGAGCGCTTCTTCGGCCCGCACGAACTCGTGCAGCCCTGGGTGGCGGAGCGTGTCGTGCCCCACTCACCGTGGGCGTACACCGACGACACGGAGATGGCGCTGTCCGTCGTCCAGGTGCTGGAAGAGCACGGCCACGTCGACCAGGAAGAGCTCGCACGCCTCTTCGCGAAGCGCTACCGCCGCGACAAGAACCGAGGCTATGGCGGTACCGCGCACGACATCCTGTGGAAGCTGGGGCTCGGGCTGCCCTGGCGTGAGGTGTCCGCGGAGGTCTTCGAGGGCCAGGGCTCCATGGGCAACGGAGCGGCCATGCGCGTGGCGCCCCTGGGCGCGTACTTCGCGGGAGACCTCAACCGGGTGGTGTCCGAGGCGCGCGCGTCAGCGGAGGTGACGCACCTGCACCCGGAGGGACAGGCGGGAGCCATCGCCATCGCGGTCGCCGCCGCGTGGGCCTGCCAGTGGCCGGAAGCACGAGGCTCCGCCCTGGAGCTCTTCGACACGGTGCTGGACTGCACGCCCGCCGGCGCCACACGTCAGGGTTTGGAGAAGGCCCGGGCCTGGTCGCTGGAGGCCAGCCCTTCCTCGGCGGCGCGCACGCTGGGCAGCGGGCAGAAGGTCCTCTCCGAGGACACCGTGCCCTTCGCCGTGTGGTGCGCGGCAAGGCACCCCGGCTCCTTCGAGGAAGCCCTCTGGTGCACGGTGGCCGGCTTCGGAGACCGGGACACCACCTGCGCCATGGTGGGGGGAATCGTCGCCCTGAGCGCGGGCCACGCATCCATTCCCGCGCCATGGCTGGCCGCTCGGGAGCCCCTGCGCCGACGCTGACCTCTCGTACCGGCGACCACCCGGAATGTCAGCTAATCAAATTTTCCAGGCTTATCCGGATGTGGCTTCAAGGACTGCTCATCTATACGTGCGTGCGGTCGCGGCTGGAATCCCAGACAGCAGCGTCCACGCCCCGTCGTCCTTCGAAAAGGAAGCCCCATGCATAAGCTTTCAATGTCATTGCTGGTCGGTGCCATCCTCGTCGGCTGTGGTGGTGTCGATCCGGAGGCAGAGAGCCAGGAGATCGTCTCCAACCTGATCGAAGCCGGGTTCCCGGCCAATGACATCCTGGTCGCGGACGGTGCCGTGTACGTGGGCCGTGACGCTCACGTGACCCTCGAGGCGTCCCGCGAGATGCTCCAGGTCCCCGGGGGGAGCGCCGAACAGTACCGCACGACCAACCTCGTCGGTTCGAGCGTGACGAAGATCTGCGTCAACCCCACCTCCACGTTCGACAGCTACGCCAACCTGAGCCAGGGGCTCGACCTGGCCATCGCCAACTACAATGAACGGGGCTTGCGGATCACCTTCGCGCGCGGCCCGGCCGCTGACTGTACGGCGACCATCACCGCGCAGACCACGAGCGGCACCGGCGGCCAGGCGGGCTTTCCGTCCGGCGGCCTGCCCTACGGGAACTTCTTCATCGGTACCGGCCTGAACAGCTACAGCGTGGACGTGAACGAGCACGTCATCACCCACGAGCTGGGCCACACGATCGGCTTCCGCCACTCGGACTACTACAACCGCAGCATCAGCTGCGGTGCCGGCGGCGACGAGGGCGATGCTGGCGTGGGCGCCATCCACATCCCCGGGACGCCGACCACGGCGACCGTGGGCGGGTCGGTCATGAACTCCTGCTTCCGTTCGACGGAGACGGGCGAGTGGACCCCCTCCGACACCACCGCGCTGGATGACCTCTACCCCGGCAGTGCGGTCGCGAGCTGCTCCAGCTACAACTTCATGTCCTACCGGGGGCAGAACGGGACGCAGATCCGATGCAGCTGCGCGACGGGGAGCGGGGGGACGGTGTGGGGGACGGACCTCTACACCGACGACTCCAGTGTCTGCGCGGCCGCGGCGCATGCCGGCGCGATTCCCGCCTCCGGCGGAACGGTGGTCGTCACCATCCAGCCGGGCCAGAGCAGCTACACGGGCACCACCCGCAACGGCATCACCACGAACTCCTACGGCGCGTGGGGGGGCAGCTTCTCCATCAACGGTCAGACGCCCCCTCCGGCCAGTTGCTCGACCTACAGCTTCACGTCCTACCGGGGGCAGAACGGAACGCAGATCCGGTGCGGCTGCCCGGCGGTGGGCGGCGGCGCGGTGTGGGGGACGGACATCTACACCGATGACTCGAATGCCTGCGTGGCCGCGGTGCACGCCGGTGTGATTCCCGCCTCCGGCGGAACGGTGCTCGTCACCATCCAGCCGGGACAGGCCAGCTACACGGGCACCACCCGCAACGGCATCACCACGTCCTCCTACGGCGCCTGGGCGGGCAGCTTCACCCTCAGCCCGTAGTCGCCACGCCGGCATCCAGCGGACACAACGGTCATGGCCCTCCGGGAGCAGCAGCTCCCGGGGGGAGGTGATCCCACCCGTGGTGGAGGAAGACCTGCTGTGTCGCCAGGCCGGGGCGGCTCCGCGGCAGGCGGCTCAGGGACGACAGCCATCCGCCAACGCCGGGGTCCCTTGGCGGGCCAGTTCCAGGAGCGCGGAGGTGCCAGGCAGGGCCTGGTAGCGCGCATCGAGTCCCATGCCGGCCGTCCTGTCATTTCCGTGTGGAGCGGTTGCGGAAGGGGGCGCGCCTTGCCCCCGACAAGATGTGCTTCATCCATCACGTCTTCATCCGCACACGCCGCGCGGGCAAGGGGTCGCGTAAGGTGGCGGGTTCCATGATCTCCCTTCGATCTAGCGCTCTCCGCTGCATCCTCGTCCTCGGCTTCGTCGCTGCTTGCGGCGACAATTCCACCCCCCCCATCGATAAGCCTGACGCGTCCGTGCCACTGAAGTGCGACACCGTCGGCGAAACGCTGTGCGGTGACACCTGCGTAAGCACCGCGACCGACCCGCAGCACTGTGGGGGTTGCGACACGGCCTGCGCGACCGGCGATATCTGTGAGGGCGCCGTCTGTGTCGCGATCTGTCGGATTGGCGGCCAGGTGGTCTCTGACGGGGCGGTGAACACCGCGAATGCGTGCGAACAGTGCGTGCCGGCGCTGTCCTCGACCACGTGGACGCAACGCGCGGACGGGACGTCGTGCAACGCGGGGCAGGTCTGCTCGGCCGGCGCGTGCAGCCCGCAGTGCTTCATCGACGGGACGTTCTACGCCGCGGGTGCACCGAACCCGGCGAACGCCTGCGAGACGTGCGCACCGGCGACGTCAACGTCGACGTGGTCGCCGCGCGCGAGCGTTCCGCTGCTGGTCGGCGGCACCGACATCACGGCGCAGGGCTGGACGACGGTCACGCAGGCACCGAACACGCTCACGTACGGCACGGACCACGTTCGCCTTGAGACGTCGACGAACACCGGGGCGCGGACGAGCGGGCAGTTGCTCATCACGCGGGCGAACGCGTTCGACGCCACGAAGCCGGTCAAGCTCCGGGTGACGATGCAGGTCGAATTGGCGAACACCCACAACTCGCTCGACAGCGGCGCGGCCATCCTGGGGAGCTTCACGCCACCATTTGGCAACAGCACGGATCGTTCGCAGATGATCTACCTGGACAACGCGGCGATCGGCTGGGCGGACGACACCCAGTCCGCGGCGTTCCCGGTGACCGACGGCGCGTACCATGTCTACGAGCTCGCGTTGGATGCAGCGAAGGTCGCGACGGTGAGCATCGACGGCGTCGCGAAGCTCACGCGGAACAACTTCACGGCGACCGGCACCATCGCCATCGGGGACCAGACCAACGACCCGAACGTCGACGGAGCGGTGCGGATCAAGTCGGTCGAGCGGCTCTGCCCCTGAGGCTCCGGGCGGACGCGGTGGGGAGGGGCCATGCCCCTCGTCACCGCGTCCGCGCCCGCGGATTTAACTCGGCTTAATGCATCCCCGGCGGCGTTCCGCGCGACAACCCCCATGACTGCTGTCGCAGAGGGGGAAGTGCACATGACGACCGTGATTGGGGCCTTTCAGCAATTCATCCGGAACGCGAAGACGCAGGGCAGCGCCCCCGTCAGTGCCCCCCAGCAGGGGCCGGCGGCCCCTCCGTCGCAGACGGCCGGTACGGGCTCCGGTGGGAAAGCGCCCACCGACAGCTTCGCGGGGAGCACGCCGACCGCTCCCCGGCGCAACCCCCTGTTCCCGCCGGACTTCCCGGCGCCCTTCACCTTCACGGCGCCGCGCCAGCCGTCCGCCGCCGCCTCCAACGCGAACGCCCAGGCCCCCGCCCTGCCGCCCCTGGGCATCGCTGGCGGCGTGACCCCTGAAATCGAAGCGAAGGGCAAGCTGGGCATCTTCACGGTGTCCGTGACCGGGTATCTCCAGGTGGATGCCGCCTACGCCCGGGCCGCGGGCATGACGACCTTCACCGTGGAGGCGGAAGCCGGCGTGGAGGGGGGGATTGGCATCGACGTGGAGGCCGCCGATGTCACCGTCAACGGGACCGCCGGCGTGCGCGGCAGCTACGAGGTGACGCTGCCGACCACGGCCGCCGGGGGTGTCACCTCGGCCGAGCAGCTCAACCCCAGCCTCCCCCAGAACCTGCCGGTGGGCGCCACCGTGACGATGACGGGAGAGGGCTTCCTGTCGGCGGGCATGGAGGTGAACATCAAGAAGCTCTTCGGCCACTTCGACATCTCCGCGGGCTTCAGCGATGAGCGGTCGCAGGGCATGGCCCTCGCGGTCACCAAGCTGGACGACAAGACGGTCCGCGTGACGGTCGGCCCCACCGCCGCGGTGGCGCACACGCTCGAAGCCAACATCGGCGTGCGCAAGTTCAATGTGGGGGTGTCCGACACGGCGCGCGTGGAAGGCCAGTTGAGCTCGAAGCAGGTGGACTTCGACATCTCCACGCCCGAGGGCCAGGCCGCCTACAACCGCTTCCTTGCCACGGGGGAGCTGCCGAAGAACGACCCGGCGAGCGGCACGTCGAACGCGGCGACCGTGGAGATCGTCACCGGAGAGATGACCCGTGAGGTCACCTTCGGCCTCAACTTCGGGGAGTCCACCCTGGAGCACGACGAGTACATCCACACCCACTACGACGACGGGCGGGAGTCGTTCCAGTACACGGGCCAGAAGGGGCCCGCCTCCGTCGTCATCAGCGGTGACCCGACCGTCCCTTCCTCACAGACCTACGAGGCCACGCTGGTCTGGGTGCCCTCCGGGGAAGCGGAGACCATGAAGCAGAGCTTCCCGGGAGCCACGGGAACCGGAGACACGGCGATCTTCACCTTCACGCCCGAGGAGGCGAAGCAGCTCCAGCAGATCGCGAAGGACCGGATGCAGCTCTACCGGGAGCAGCGCCCGGGCTTCAAGGACGCGCCGGCCCCGTGGGTGCAGACGGTGGCCATGGCGAGGACGCCCGAGGAGGCCTTCCTCGTGCTGATGACGCCCACGGGGAACAACCAGTCCACGGATGTCACGGCGCGGATGGCGCAGCTCGGCGCGTGGCAGTCCGACTTCGGCACGGGCAGCGTGGTGCTGCCCGGTCAGTACTCCCTCATCCAGCAGTGAGCGGGGAGCCAGATGCTTGGGGTTCAACACCTGCTCAGGCGGGCCCACAAAGTTTGCTTGAGCTCAACCCGGAATACCGGGAAGGAGGGGGAAGGCAAAGGAGCCTTTCAATGAACGTTCGTCACCTGCCCGCCTTACTCTTCGCCGCCGTCGTTGCCTGTGGAGTGCAACCGGAGAACGGCCCCGAACCCCAAACGCAGACCGCCGCGGTGACCGCGGGCACCCGGCTCATCGGCGCGCAGTCCGGCCGCTGCCTCGACGTGGCCCAGAACAGCCAGACCGCGGGGCAGGTGCTCCACATCTACGACTGCCACGGGCAGGGAAACCAGCGGTTCCTGTTCACGCCCGAGGGCGAGCTGCGCGTGTTCGACGGCGCCTGGTGCGTCCAGCCCGCGACCGCCAGCGCCGGAGCCAGCGCGGTCATCGCCGCCTGCACCGGGGCAGCGAACCAGCGGTGGGTCCGCAACGCCAGCGGCGCGGTGGTCCACACGCCGTCCTCGCTGTGCCTCGACGTGTCTGGCCAGGCCACCGCCAACAGCTCGCCGGTGGTCGTCTGGAATTGCAATGGCCAGACGAACCAGCAGTGGTCGTTCCCGGCCGACACCCAGGTCCCCACCGTGCCCACGGGGCTTGCCCTGTCCAACGTGACGTGCAATTCGGCCACGCTCACGTGGTCGCCTTCCACGGACAACCAGGGCGTCGCCTTCTATGACGTCTACCACGACGGCCAGCTCATGAAGTCCGTCTCCGGCGCCACGGTGTCCACCGGGCTGACCGTGGTCCCCGGCGCGACCTGGGGCCTGTATGTGAATGCGCGGGACGCCGCGGGCAATGTCTCTCAAGGCAGCGCCACGCTCTCCATCACCCCGCCGCCGTGCCAGGTGGACACCCAGGCTCCCACCGTCCCGACCGGCGTCACCGCCACCGCCCTGGGCACCAGCGTGACCGTGAGCTGGACCGCGTCCACCGACAACCTGGGCGTGAGCGCCTACGCCGTGTTCCGGGGAGGCGTGCAGATCGCGACGGTGCCCGGCTCGCCGCCCGGGACGTCCTTCGTCGACAGCGGCCTCGCCGCGAACACGACCTACACCTACGCCGTGCTCGCCCGCGACGCCCAGGGCAACGCGTCCGCCCAGAGCGCGGCCGCGACGGTCACCACCGGCCAGGCCTGCACGAACGCCGTCTGCTCCGTCACCCAGGTCGCCACCGACACGGACATCCCGTGGGGACTGGTGAACCTGCCGGACGGCACCGTGCTCTACGGCCGCAGGGACGCGCAGAACATCGTGCGCCTGGACCCGGCGACGGGCGTGAAGACGTCGGTGGGGACCGTCCCCAACGTGCAGAGCACCGACGGCGAGGGCGGGCTGATGGGGCTGGCCCTCTCCCCCAACTTCGCCACCGACCGCTGGCTGTACGTGATGCACACCTCCCCCACCGACAACCGCATCGTGCGCCTGCGGTATGAGAACGGCGCGCTCAACACCGCTTCGCTCCAGGTGCTGCTCCAGGGCATCGGCCGCAACAAGTTCCACAACGGCGGGCGCCTGCGCTTCGGACCGGACGGGAAGCTCTACGCGTCGACCGGGGATGCCCAGAACGGCGCCTACGCGCAGGACATCAACAACCTGGCCGGCAAGGTGCTGCGCCTCAATGCCGACGGCACCCTCCCGTCCGACAACCCCTTCGGCAACTACGTGTGGAGCTACGGCCACCGCAACCCGCAGGGGCTGGCCTTCGACTCCCAGGGCCGCCTGTGGGAACAGGAGTTCGGCAACTCCGTGATGGACGAGACCAACCTCATCCAGAAGGGCGGCAACTACGGCTGGCCGAACTGTGAGGGCACGGTGTCCCAGGGCGGTTCGGGCTGCGCGACGGCCGGGTACATCGCCCCGAAGCAGACCTACTCCACGGCGGAAGGCTCCTGCTCCGGCATCGCGGTGGTCCGCGACGTCCTCTACGTGGCCTGCGCCCGCGGCTCCCGCCTCTACCGCGAAGTCATCAGCGGCTCCAGCCTGACCAACGTGCAGCAGTTCTTCGTCGGCACCTACGGCCGGCTGCGCACCGTCGAGCCGACCCCCGACGGCAACCTGTGGATGACCACCACCAACCAGGGCGACAAGGACAGCATCCCCGACAACAGCAACGAGAAGATCTTCCGCGTCGTGCTCGGGCAGTAGGCAGTATCCGAGGCCCTGGAGGCGCGAGTGTCCCTCGCGCCTTCGGGGCGGCGCGGTCCGCCGCTCAGAGCCGGTCGAGGATCTCCGCCTTCTTGCGCGCGTATTCCTCCGGGGTGACGAGCCCCTCATCCGCCATGCGCTGGAGGTCCGACAGGCTCTTCACCGGATCCCCCGGTGCTGGAGCGGCGTCCAGGCCGCTGAAGAGCCTGCTCAGGTCCTGCGGGACGACGGGCCCCAGGACGACGAGCTTCTGAAGGTCGTTCGGGTCGACCTTGACCTTCAGCCGCAGGCCCACGTCCATCACCCGCACGTTCCAGTCGTTCCACCGGCTCCTCAACCGGACTTGATACGGCGCGTGACCGGGCAGCCTCACTTCGAGCAGGAAGTCGAAGACCTGGCTGCGGTTGATGCGTATCGGGGTGCCCTGGAGTCGCAGCACCGTGGCCTCCGCCGGCAAACCATGCTGGCGAATCTGGCCGCGCTTCCACTGCCGATGAATCAGGTACCCGGAGAACCAGAGGGCCCCAAGAAAGAAGAGGCCCCAGCCTCCCACCAACACCCCATTGAGGACTTGTTCCTCGATCATCACACCCTGCCTCGCAAGGCACGCCGCCCGTGCATCCCCGCACCGGGCGCGGCCGGAGTGACCGCGCGGAAAGCCTACTCCGCCCCAGGGTCAGAGCAGTGATTCCGGTACGTCGACGTGGCGCGCGCGCAGCCACTCGCCGAGCGCCTTGCCCTGGGCATCGAAGCGGGTGGACGACGAGACGCCCTCCCCCAGCAGGCGCTCGATGACGAAGTTCAGGGCGCGCAGGTTCGGCAGCACGTGCCGGTGGATGACCAGCCCGCGCGTCTCCGGAAGCAGCGTGCGCAGGTGCTCCTCCGTGAGGGCATGCACCAGCCAGCGCCAGGCCTCGTCGGTGCGGACCCACACGCCGATGTTCGCGTCCCCGCCCTTGTCCCCGCTGCGGGCCAGGGCCACCCGGCCGAGCGGCATGCGCCGGACAGGCCCCGCCGGAAGGGGCGCGGGCAGCGGCGGCACGGCCACCGCTTCCAGCCCGCGGGAGTCCTCCGTGGGCGCCACGTCCAGGCGCTTGCCATCCGGGAGCACCGCGACGTGCGGCACCTTGCGCGCATCGACGAAGGCCGGCGTGTAGACGCCGAAGGGCGAGCCGTCACCGGGCAGCGCCGGCAGGCAGAAGCCGGGGTAGCTGGCCAGCGCGAGCTCCACGACGGCACCGCTGAAGGACCGGCCGACGACCTTCGCGTCGGCGTCCTTCACCGCGACCCGCAGCGTCGCGGAGGCCTGCTCCTCGCTCGGCGCGTCGGCGTGGTCGGTGCGCGCCAGCGTGTAGATGACCTCCGCCGGCCGGGGTTTGAGCGTCGCGTCGAGCTGCGCCCGGACGAGCGCGGCCTTCTCCTCGATGTCCAGGCCGACGAGGATGAAGCTGGCCTCGCTGCGGAAGCCGCCGAGCCGGTTCAGGCACACCTTCACGTCCGGCGGAGGCGGCTCACCGCGCACGCCGGACAGGCGCACGCGGTCGGTGCCCGCGGACTCGATGGCGATGGTGTCGAAGCGCGCCGTGGCGTCGGGGCCGGCGTAGCGCGCCCCGGCGATTTCATAGACGAGCTGGGCCTTCACGGTGTCGACGGTGACGGCGCCGCCCGTTCCCGGATGCTTCGTGATGATGCTCGAGCCGTCCGCGAACACCTCCGCGAGCGGGAAGCCGGGCCGGCGCGCATCCACCTCACCGAAGAACGCGAAGTTGCCCCCGGTGGCCTGGGCCCCGCATTCGAGCACGTGCCCCGCGACCATGGCGCCCGCGAGCCGGTCCCAGTCATCGCGCTTCCAGCCGAAGTGGGACGCGGCGGGACCGACGACGAGCGACGCGTCCGTCACCCGCCCCGTGACGACGATGTCCGCGCCCGCGTCGAGGCACGCCGCGATCCCCCAGGCGCCCAGGTACGCGTTCGCCGTGATGGGTTCGCCGAAGCCGAGCTCGTCCGCGCGTCCGACCAGATCATCGCCTTCGACGTGCGCGATGCGGACGGACAGGCCCAGCTTCGTCGCGAGCGCGCGCAGGTCGTTCGCGAGCCCCTCCGGGTTGAGGCCGCCCGCGTTCGCGACGATGCGGACCTTCTTCTCCATCGCGAGGCCCAGCGTCGCTTCCAACTGGCGCAGGAACGTCCGGGCGTACCCGCCCGCCGGGTTCTTCAGCCGGTCGCGTCCCAGGATGAGCATCGTCAGCTCCGCCAGGTAGTCGCCGGTGAGGAAGTCGAGCGGACCGCCCTCCAACATCTCCCGGAACGCGGAGAAGCGGTCGCCGTAGAAACCGGAAGCATTGCCGATGCGCAGCGTTCGAGCGTCCATGCTCACCTCTGGTGCCAGGGGAAGTCAGGTCGTATCTCCCCACCCCTTAAAAAAGCAATCATGATTGCTTTTTTCCGAGCGGCGCAACAGGGTGTGGGCATGGGCGGTCCGGCGGGTTCAACGACGCGACAGGAGCAGGAGCGCAGCCGGGTCACGCGGCAGAAGCTGATGGCGGCGGCCATCGAAGTGCTCGTGGAGCAGGGCTGGGCCGGGGCGACGACGGGCGCCATCGCCGAGCGGGCCGGGGTGTCCCGTGGCGCCTGCCAGCACCACTTCCCCACGCGCGCGGCCCTGGTCGCGGCCGCTGTCGAGCATGTCTTCCACCAACAGGTGGAGGAGATCATGCGGCGGGCGAAGGGCCTGCCGGAGAGCCGGCGGCGGGTCGAGCCCCTGTTGAACCTGCTGTCGGATGTGCATGCCGGCCCGCTCTTCATGGCCGCGACGCACCTATGGGTGGCGGCCGTGGCCGACGCGGAGCTGAAGGCGCTGCTGCTGCCGCTGCAGCAGCACGTGGGCCGGGAGATGCACCGGCTCACCCTCCAGTTGCTCGGCGTGGATGAACGAGACCGCGAGGTGCGCGAGGCCGTGCGCGCGACGCTCGACCTGCTCCGGGGCCTGGCGCTCGCGAACCTGCTTCACGATGACACCGCCCGGCGCCGCAAGGTGCTGGCGCATCAGGCGCGAACGCTGGAGGCGCTGCTCCAATCGAAGCGCGCGCCCCAGGGACCTGCGCCCCGCTCCTGACGCCCCCGGCCGGACGGCTCAGGGGCCCCGGTCGGCGCTCAGTCCTCGAGTTGTTCCGGCGTGAGGCATGCCGCCGCGAGGTCCAGGTCCTCCAGCGGGATGCGCTGGATGTGCTCCCGGGGCTCATCGACCTTGTCGCGGTACTTGTGTGAGCCGCTCTCGTACGTCACCCAGAGTTCGCCATCGATGACGTTCACGCCCTGGGCGTAGGGGTCGATGAGCCCGTTGCTGATGTCCACCCGGGTATCGATGTCCGCCTTGAAGGAGTCCTCGGTGGATTCGAACGGCTGGTAGACGAGCTTGTGGTCTCCCGTGGTGAACAGGATGCCGCCGTCGACCACCGTCATGCCCTGGGCGCGGTCCGGCGCCCGGATGGGCCCCTCGCGCGAGTCCTCGATGAGGGCACCGGTCTTCTCGTCGAGCTTGTACCGCCAGACGGCGCCCGCCTTGCCATCGCCGTCCGCGCTGTAGCCACCAATGTACGCGTAGCCGTCCTTCACGGTCATGTAGCTGCCAGCGGACACGAGGTCGAGGCCGGTGGCCGGATCCTTCACCCCGTCGCGCTCCGGGACATCCATCACCTGGAAGGCGCTGGCCTCGGTCCCGCTCTTCGCCGCCCGCTCCAGTTCCTCGCGCGTGTAGACGAAGATGTGGTCCGTGTCGGAGACGTAGACGAACTCGCCGTCGGTCGAGACCCCGCCACCGTGCGTGGGCGCGGGGCCCGTGCCGCTGGCCCCCCCGAGCTGGACCTGGAGCGTCTCGCCGCCCGAGTCCTTGTCCTGCACGGAGAGCAGCACGTCGTGGTCGTCGTTGTAATAGGTCGTGAGCACTTCGCCACGCGTGGCGTCGTAGCCCTGCCCCTGCGGCGTCCACCCGGCGTCCAGATGCAGCATCGGAGGGCCGTCGGTCTCACCGCGGGCCGCCTGGGTCGGCTCGGAGGTGACGCGCGAAGCCGCCGTGGGCGAAGGCGCGTTCCCGTAGCCGCTGAGGTTCACGGGGCTCTGCCGCGTCTTCTCCAGGGCATCCTGGAAGTAGGGCGCGGGGGGCGGCGTCGGCGTTGGAGGCGGAGCCGCCGGGGTCTTCGTGACCGCCGTCTGGACCGCGGTGACGACCTGCCGGATGAGCGAGCTGATCAAGGGCCTGCCTCCATCAAAAGACGCGTGGGTCCTGAGCACCGCGAACCCACATTGTCATCAATCCACCCAGCATACCCCAGAGGATGAATGGCGCGCATGGGACACGCGATGAGGGCCCGGCGCACCCTCCATGGGCAGACGCTCACCACGTCAGGCGGCGCGCGCCGCTCATGTCCCCTTCGCCGCCAGGCCCAGCTCCTTCAGACGCCGCCCCAGCGCGCGCTTCGACACCTCCAGCGTGCGCACCATCGCGTCCAGGTCGCCGCCGCACGCCTCGAAGCAGCGGGTGATTTCATCCGCGCCCAGGTCGCCCGCGGTGCGCAGGTTCGGGCTCTTGTCGATGAGGTCATAGACAGACGGCCGGGGAATCCCGAGCGCATCCGCCGCCGCCTTCAGGTCCCAGGCGCGCTCCCGCAGCGCGGCCAGCAGCTCCGCTTCCGTCACCTGCGAGGGCTTGCGCCGGGGCACGGCCGGCTCGCGGGCTTCCGGTGCCTTCACAGCCGCGACGACGGGGGCCACCGCATCCGGCACCCCCAATGCCTCATCAAGTTGTGAGTCCGCTTGCAGCCGCGCCTGTCCCCGGCTGCCGATGACCAACTGCCGCGTCAGGTTGCGAAGCTGCCGGATGTTCCCTGGCCACGCCGCCCGCACCAGCCGCGCCGCCAGCGACGCGGGCAACCACGGCTCCGCGTGCGGGTCCTCCGTGTCCAGCCTGCCCGCGTCCCCCAGGGCCGCCAGCTCCTCGCGCGCGAAGTGGAAGAACAGCCGTCCAATGTCCTCCCGCCGCTCGCGCAGGGGCGGCACGCGCAGGTCGTAGCCCGCCAGCCGGTGCAGCAGCGGCGCCTTGAAGCGCCCGTCGCGAATCTGTTCCTCCAGGTGCGCGTCCGTCGCGGCGATGAGGCGCACGTCCACCGTCACCGGGTTGCTGGCGCCCACCGGGTACAGCTCCCCCGTCTCCAGCACGCGCAGGAGCATCACCTGCACCTCGGGCGGGGCCTCGCCCACCTCGTCCAGGAACAGGGTGCCGCCGTGTGCGGCGCGGAAGAAGCCCTCTCGGTCGCGCGTCGCCCCCGAGTACGCCCCCTTGTGCGCACCGAACAGCTCCGCCGCCGCCAGCTCCTTGGGAATCGCCCCCAGGTTGACGCTGAGAAAGCGCCCGGCCCGGCGCGGCCCGCGCTGGTGGATGGCCTGCGCCACCAGTTCCTTGCCCGTGCCCGTCTCTCCCCGGATGAGCACCGACACGTCCAGGTCCGCAACGCGCTCGATGTGGCGGCGCAGCTTCCGCAGGCCCGTGCTCTCCCCCACCATGCCCAGCGTGTCCGCCGCGCCCTCCCCGTCCAGTTCCACCGTGTGCAGCAGCACCACCACGCGGCCCGCCAGCTCCAACGCCACGCCGTCCGCCAGCGCCCGAGCCCCGAAGTCGTGCTCCCCCTGGAGCGGCACACCCGCCAGCGCCACGTGCGTGCCGTCCTCCGGCACCACCAACCGCACGCCTCCATCCGGTGCGGGCTTCCACTCCAGGGGCTTGCGGCTGATGAATGGATCCGACAGCGGCAGTCCCAGCGAGTCCCCAGGCGCCACGAAGTCCGGCGCGTTGCGCGACAGCGCCACCGTGCGCCCCGCCGCCACCGCGTCCAGCAGCAACCGGGCGCCCACCCGCCGGGGCATCGGATGGGACACCACCGTCAGCGCGGGGATGACACGGGGCGCGCGCCCCGCGCCGCCGCGCTCCTGCATCGCGGCCGTGGAGACATCAGCGAGGGGGGCGTGCGGCATGACCCCGCAGCCTAGCGCACCCGCCCACGGGCCCCTGCGACCCGTCGACCCGGCTGCCGCACCGCGTTTTCAAACAATCCCCGGAAAGTTCTTGAATCCAGGGAACCTCACGGGTTGAGACAGCCCCGGGCTCACGGGTAGCGTGGCAAGACATGCCAGGGACCGAACGCCTTGTCTTCCAGCAGAGCTTCGAAGGGCTGATTCGCGCCCTGGGTGACCAGTTGGACGAGCCGTGCGCCCAGCAGCTGCGCGAGGCGGGCATCGACCCTCGCGGGAAGCTGTCGGTGGCCTACCCACTGGAGGTGTGGGTGGAGTCACTGAAGCTGGCCGCGTCGGTGCTGGCGCCGGCGGCCCCGCTGGATGACGGCGCGGAGGTGGTGGGCCGGCGCTTCCTGGAGGGTTACGGGGCCACGCTCATCGGCAGCGCGCTGCTCGCGGGCGTGCGCCTTCTGGGCCCGCACCGGATGCTGGAGCGGATGACGCGCAACCTGCGCACGGGCACCAACTACCTGGAGGCGCGGCTGGAGCAGACGGGCCCCACGCGCTACGTGCTCACCTGCCGGCCGGTGGTGGTGGCGGGCTTCTACCGGGGCCTGTTCGCGGCGGGCCTGGAGATGAGCGGCGCGAAGAGCCCGTCCGTCGTGCTGATGCGCAGCGCGGGCGACGCGGCCGTGTACGACCTGACCTGGCAGGGCGACAAGACCGCCGACAAGCGCCCCGAGCCCCGGAGCTGAGCGGGGCCTATATTGGCCCCATGCTCCGCATCCCGACACCCGCCGTGGCGGTGCTCGCGCTGGCCCTGGCGTCCGGGGCGCTGGCCGCGAGCGGCAGCCCCCAGTTGCAGACCTACTTCCAGGGCACGGTGGACAGCCCCACCTACCAACAGCAGACCTTCCAGCGCGTCGCGAAGCACTGGAAGCAGCCGGGCCCCAAGGGGACGCCGGCGCTGGGGAAGAAGACCATCGTCCAGGCCATCCTCGACAAGGACGGCAAGCTGCTCTCCACCGCCGTCCTCACGGAGTCCGGCTCCAAGGCGTGGGACGCCGCCGCGCTCGCCGCGGTGAAGAAGGCAGCGCCCTTCCCCCCGCTGCCGAAGACGACCGCGTCCGCCACGCTGGAGGCGCACTTCCACTTCGCGTGGGTCAGCCCACCTGGATGACGACCTTGCCGAAGTGCGCGCCGCTCTTGAGGTGTTCGAAGGCGGCGCGGGCTTCCGCGAAGGGGAACACGCGATCCACCACCGGGTGGACGTCGTGCAGCGCGAACGCGCGCGTGAGGGCCTCGAAGGACTGACGGTGGCCCACGAGCACGCCCTGCACGCGCAGGTTCTGCATCAGGATGGGGATGAGCGACACCGAGCCCGCGCCCCCGGCCAGCACGCCGATGAGGGACACGGTGCCGCCCACGCGCACCGCCTTGAGGGAACGCTCGAAGGTGCCCGCGCCGCCCACCTCCACCACGTGGTCCACACCCACGCCGCCAGTGAGCGTGCGCGCCGCCTTCTCCCAGTCCGGCGTGGTCGTGTAGTTGATGCCTTCGTGCGCGCCCATCTTCAGCGCCCGCTCCAGCTTGTCGTCGCGGCTGGAGGTGAGGATGACGTGCGCGCCATGCATCAGGGCGATTTGAAGCGCGAAGATGGACACGCCCCCGGTGCCCTGGAGCAGCACGGTGTCACCGGCCTGGAGGTTGCCCTGCGTGACGAGCGCGCTCCACGCCGTCACCGCCGCGCACGGCAGCGTGGCGGCCTCCACGTCCGACAGGTACGCGGGCGTGAGCACCACGCCGTCCTCGTGCAGGAGCATCGTGTCCGAAAGCGCGCCGTCCAGCGGCCCGCCCAGCGTCGTGGCCGTGATGGCCTTCGTGGGCCCGCCGGACTGCCACGCCTGCGCGAACAGCGTCATCACCCGGTCACCGGGCTTCACGCGCGTGACGCCCGGGCCCACCGCGTCCACCACGCCCGCGCCGTCGGAGTTGGGCACCAGCGGCAGCTTCTGGCGCGGGTTGTAGCGTCCCTCCACCATCATCAGGTCGCGCGAGTTGAGGCTCGTGGCCTTCACCCGCACGCGCACCTGGAAGGGGCCGGGCGTGGGGTCCGGCCGCTCCGCGCGCACCAGATGGTCCAGTCCGAAGGCACCGCGAATCTCATAGACGTTCATGGTGGGGGATTTCTAATCCAGCCCCGGGGGCCGCGCTCGCGGCGGTTCGACTCCCTTCGGGACGGGCGTTGAAAATGCTAGCTATCCGCCATGTCACCCCTCCAGGAACTGCTTGAACAGGCCTCGCTCCATGACGTGTGTGGGACGGCCGCGAAGCGAGCGCGACTCAAGGCCACGCTGACGCCCACCCCCACCACCCGGCAGGTGGACGGAGACCTGAAGCTCTCCGAGGCCCAGGACCTGCTCCTCGAAGAGGGCCGCGTCCACGTGAAGGGCCACCTCATCCTCGATGAGCAGTCCCGACTGCTCGTCGCGGGCGACCTGGTGGTGGAGGGCAACATCATCAATGAAGGCTTCGACTACGCCCTGCTCTTCGTCGGCGGCGCGCTCACGGCGAACAACCTGCTCTTCCACGGCGAACTGGTGTCATTGGAGCGCATCACCGTGAAGGGCGTGGCGTGGACCTACTACAACGACCACTCCACCTACGCGGACCTCCTGACGGCCCGGGTGGTGGTGGCCGATGACCGGGCGGAGGCCGTGGACGTGGTTCGCGCGGACACGCACCTCGTCGGGCACTCCCGTCAAATCTCCGAGGCGCTGGGCAAGGTGCTGCACGCGCAGGCCTGGGACGCGGAGCAGGGCGGAGCCTGTTCCTACCCAGACCTCGCGAAGCGCCTGTGTCAAGGCAAGGAACTGTTGCGCGAAGGTTGACGCTTTCCGTGAGCAAGCATTGGCCGTCCGCACCTGGAAGGTCCTTCTGCCTGGAATGCGAACCCGGCATCTTCCGCCGGGTATTCCACCCAGGAGGGCTTTCACACATGACTCGATTCTTCCGACGTCCCTCGATTCTCGCGGCCGCGCTCGCCCTGGGGCTCCAGGCCTGCGGCGGCACTGAGGTCGCCGCCGACGAGGTGCTTCCCGTCCCGTCCGAAACCGTGGCCCGCGCGCAGGAACTCCTCCAGGACGCGGTGCCGGGCGACATCCTCACGGCCCTGCAGGCCATCCCAGGCCTCACGGTGGTGCGTGAAGCCCCGCCGCCGGCCCCGGGCGTGCGGCACTTCGTGATGACCTATGACCAGCCCGCGGACCACTGGCACCCGGAGGGCACCCGGTTCCAGCAGCGGCTGACCCTGCGCTTCGTCAGCGCGGAGGCGCCCATGGTGCTGGGCAGCACCGGCTACGCCATCAGCACGCAGTCCTACCGGCTGGAGCCCACGTCGCTGCTCCAGGCCAACCAGCTGCTGGTGGAGCACCGCTTCTTCGAACCCTCCCGGCCCAACCCCGCGAACTGGAAGCTGCTCACCATCGAGCAGGCCGCGGCGGACCACCACCGCATCATCCAGGCGTTCAAGCCGCTCTTCGCCGGCAAGTGGATCAGCACCGGCGGCAGCAAGGGCGGCATGACGTCCATCTACCACCGGGCGTTCTACCCGAACGACGTGGACGCCACGGTGGCCTACGTCACGCCGAACAGCTACGGCACGCAGGACCCGCGCTATGTGCGGTTCCTGAGCAAGCTGGGCACGCCCGAGTGTCGTGAGCGGATCCGCGGCTTCCAGCGCGAGGTGCTGGAGCGGCGCGCGGAGGTGGAGCCCCTCTTCGTGGAGGCCGGCCAATCCCAGGGGCTGACGTACAACCTGCTCGGCGTGGACAAGGCGGTGGAGTTCACCCTCCTCGAGTTCGCCTTCGCCTTCTGGCAGTACGGCAATGCCTCGCTGTGCGACGCCTTTCCTCCCGCAGGTGGGCCCGCGCAGGGGCTGGTGGACCTGATGGATGATGTCGTCGGGCTCTCGTACATGAGCGACTCCGACATGGACTACTACGCGGCCTATGACTTCCAGGCGGCCACGCAGTTGGGCAGCTACGCGTCCGACGAGCGCCACCTGCGCGGCGTCCAGCGCTACCCCGGTCAGTACGAACCGAGGGCGCTCGTGCCCTTCGACATGAAGCCCTACAAGTTCAACCCCTTCGCGATGCCGCTCATCGAAGGCTGGGTGAAGGCGTTCGGGCAGCGCATCCTCTTCGTGTACGGGGAGAACGACCCCTGGTCGACGGGCGCGTTCGACGTGCGCTCGCGCAATGACTCGTACCGGTTCTACGTGCCGGGCGGCAACCACGGCTCCAGCATCCGGTTCCTGCCCGCAGCGGACCGGGCCGTGGCCCTGGAGCGGCTGAGCGCGTGGGCGGGCGTCCCCGCCACCCTTCCCCAGCTGGGCCTGAGGGGCGAGTCGGGCACGGAGGACATCAGCACGGGCGTCGTGGACCGCCGCCGCAGGGCGCCGCGCGACTGACGTCAGGGCCGTTCGGCTGTCACCTCGCGGGCCACGTCCAGGAAGGCGCGGAACGCGGGGGACACCTGCGCGCGGCTGGGGAAGTAGAGGAAGAGTCCGTCCACCGTCGCCGCGTAGGGCTCCAGGACACACCGCAGGGTGCCGCGCTTCAGGCTCGGCATCACCGTGGGTTCAAAGGCATACATCAAGGCGAGCCCCGCCTCCGCCATGACAATCAACGTCGCTTCGTTGATGCAGAGCAGCGGCCCCCGGACGGGGATGCGCCAGGTCTTCTTGCCGCGCTCCAGTTCCCACGCGTACCTCACGCCCGAGGAGGGCATGAGGATGTTCACGCAGTCGTGGTCCAGCAGGTCCTCCGGGCGCTGGGGGATGCCCTTGCGCTTGAGGTACGCGGGCGAGCCCACCACGATGAAGCGGTAGCGCTTGGACAGGCGCACCTGCACCATGTCCCGCTCCAGGGCCTCGACCGGGCGGATGCCGGCGTCCAGCCCCTCCGCCACGATGTCCACGAAGCGGTCCTCCATGCGCAGCTCCACCTCCACGCGCGGGTAGCGCGCGGCGAAGCGCAGCAGGATGGGCGTGACGACGGTGGACAGGGCGATGGTGGGCACGGACAGGCGCACCCTTCCTGTCACCTCGCCCGCGCTGGCCGTGGCCGTCCGCAGCGCCTCCAGGGCGTTCTCCACGGAAGGGCCCGCGCGCTCCAGCAGGCGCTGGCCCGCGTCCGTCAGCGACACGCTCCGCGTCGTCCGGGTGAGCAGCGGAACACCCAGCCGCGCCTCCAACTGACGCACCGACTGGCTGAGCGCGGACGGGGAGATGCCCAGCTCGTTGGCGGCGACGGCGAAGCTGCGCCGGCGGCCCACCACCAGGAAGGCGTTCAAGGCATTGAGGGGCGTGAAGGCCATTCGGAAGCTTTCCTACATTCCGCGTGTCGATTCCATCCGTTTCGCGAAGCATGGGCCTTCTCCATCATTCCTGGCGTCACGCAGTCCCCAGGAGCCCATGCCCATGATTCCCGTTCGAGGTTACGCAGCACAGGACGCCCGCTCTCCCCTCACCCCATTCCAGTTCGAGCGCCGGGAGCCCGGTCCGCGCGACGTGCAGCTCGACATCCTCTACTGCGGCGTCTGCCATGGCGACCTGACCATGGCCCGCGATGAACTCGGCTTCTCCCGCTTCCCCCTGGTGCCGGGACACGAGATTGTCGGCCGCGTGGTTCGCGTGGGCCGCGACGTGAAGAAGTTCAAGACAGGGGATCTGGCCGGAGTCGGCTGTCTGGTGGATTCCTGCCGCACCTGCGACAGCTGCCAGGAGGGGTTGGAGCAGTACTGCACCACGGGCAACGTCCAGACCTACAACGCGCTGGAGAAGGACGGGAAGACGCGCACCCTGGGCGGCTACTCGGAAGCCATCGTGGTGGACGAGGACTTCGCCCTGAGGATTCCCGCGAACCTGGACCCGGCGGCCGTCGCGCCGCTGCTCTGCGCGGGCATCACCACGTACTCGCCCCTGCGCCGCCAGCAGGTGGGGCCTGGGAAGCGGGTGGGCGTGGTGGGAC
>NZ_RAWD01000119.1:0-25688 GCF_003612065.1 Corallococcus sp. CA047B | reverse complement strand
CCGGGGTGTGGGGCCGGGGCCAGAAGCCGCCTTCGCGCAGCTCGGCCACGCTCTGGGCCACCACGCGCACGAGGGTGTCGAGGTCCGCGTCGGTGTGCGCGGTGGAGAGCATGCACGTGCGGCCCTCCCAGATGTAGATGCCCCGGTCGATGAGCTGGCTGAAGAACAGGTCCATCTCCAGCGGCTGGTAGAGGTAGCTGGAGTTGCCGGCCGAGGTGAAGCGGAGCACCGACCCGCCGTGCACCATCGTGATGGGGACCTGCTCGCGCTCGAAGACAGCGTTGATCCGCTCCGCGAGCTTCGCGGCCCGCTGGTTCAGGCGCTCCTGGAGGCCGGGCCCTTCGCGCTTCAGGTGCCGGAGGGTGGCGAGCGTCGCCGCCATCGTCAACGGGTGCTTGCAGAAGGTGCCGGCCGCGAAGGTCGTTCCCTGGACGGGATGGGACGCATCGCCATAGCGCCAGTCGCCCCCGTCGATGCGGTCCACGAAGCCGCCGCGATCGGCCACGACGCCCAGGGGCATGCCGCCGCCCAGGATCTTCCCGTACGTCGTGATGTCGGCCTCGATGCCGTACCACGCCTGCGCGCCGCCCGGATGGAGCCGGAAGCCGGTGATGATCTCATCGAAGATGAGGGGGACGTGTGCCTCGCGGGTCAGCTCCCGGAGGGTCTTCAGGAAGGCGCGGGGCTGCACCTGGGGGCGGCGGCTCTGCACCGGCTCCACGAGCACGGCGGCCAGTTCGTGCAGGTGTTCGCGGATGAGCTCCAGCGTCCGCTCCTCGCCATAGGGCAGCACGAGCACGTCGTCCGCGATGTGCTGGGCGACGCCGGAGGCCATGGGAAGCGACTGCGGCACGCCGCCGACCATGCGGCCCACGACCAGCGTCCCGTCGGAGTGGCCATGGTAGGACGACGTGAACATCACGATCTTCGAGCGCCCGGTCGCCGCGCGGGCCACGCGCAGCGCCGTCATCACCGCCTCCGTTCCGGAGTTGCAGAAGGTGACGCGCTTCATGCCGGTGAGTTCGCAGATGAGCTCCGCCGCCTCGCCCGCGAGATCCGACTGCGTGCCCAGCTCCATGCCCTGGGCCAGCCGCTGCTGCATCGCTTCGATGATGAACGGCGGGTTGTGCCCGAACAGGTGCACGCCGAAGCCCATGGACAGGTCGATGAACTCGTTGCCGTCCACGTCCCAGACGCGCGACCCGTGCGAGCGGGTGCTGACGATGGGGTAGCAGAGCTCCTTCACCTCCGGACGGAAGTTCATCTGCCAGCGCACGTCGCTCCACCGGCCGCGATGGCGGATCGCGTTCTGCTTCGAGCCCTGCGTGCGGCGCGTGTAGCGCGCGATGAAGGACTCCAGGAAGCGCTGCTGCTGGGGCGGAAGCTCCCGCTCGGGCTCCGCGTCCGCCGTGCCCACGGAGAAGGCCGCGGGACCGGTCGGCGCTGACGCGGGCCGCGCGGTCGTGACGGGGGCCACGGGCGGGGTCTCGGGACGCGGGGGCACCTCCACGCTGGGAACCGTCGCTCCCTTCGCGCTGAGCAGCGCCAGTTGCTGCTTCATCAACTGGAGCTGCACCTGGATGATCTGTTCCAGGGAACCTTCCGGTGCCTCGGTGGAAGCGGCCTGGGGCTCGGCGGCCTGGGGCTCCGCACGAGCGGTGCGCACGGGCGCGGCGGGCTCCGCGAAGGTGAAGCTGTCGGGCAGGGTCCGGTCCAGGTGGCCGGCCATGGCCTCCAGCGTGGTCAGCTCCTCGAAGACCTGGCGGATGGACAGCTTGAGACCGAAGAGCTTCTCCACGTTGCGGATGGCGTCCATCAGCACGATGGAGTCCGCGCCCAGCTCCAGGAAGGGTGTGTCCGGGCCCATCCGCTCCGGGGGCATTTGCAGCAGGCGGGCCACCATCGAACGGAGTGCGTCCTGGATCCGCGCGCGGCGGGACAGGGCGGGAGCGGTCGACGGGAGGGTCTTCTGCGGCGGGGCCACGGGATCCACGGAACGGTTCTCCAGCCAGCACCGCTGGCGCTCGAAGGGATAGGTCGGGAGCGGCACGCGCTGGCGCGCGGAGGAGCGGTCCACCTGCTTCAGGTCGACGAAGACGCCCCGGACGAACAGCGCGCCCAGGCTCCCCAGCAGCGTCCGCGCGTCGTCCTGGTGCTTCTTGAGGCTGGGCAGCCAGAGGTGCGCGCCCTCGGGCAGGCAGCGCTTCGCCATGCCGAGCAGCGTGTCGTTGGGGCCCAGCTCGATGAACACCGCCGGGCCCGCCTGGGCCGCGTGTTCGATGCTCTTGAGGAACTGGACCGGTTCGCGCACGTGGCGCCGCCAGTAGCCCGCGTCCGGCGCTGACTTCAGCACGGTGCCGGTGAGGTTGGAGATGAGCGGGAGGGACGGCGCCTGGAACGCGATGGCGCGCGCCGCCTGCTCGAACTCCGCGAGCATGGGGTCCATCCGCGCCGAGTGGAACGCATGCGAGACGGTGAGCGGACGCGAGTCGATGCTCCGCGCCTGCAGGCCCTCCACGCCCCGCTGCACCGCGAGCCGCGCTCCGGAGATGACGACATGGCGCGGGCCGTTGATGGCGGCGATCTCCACGTCTCGTTCATCCATCAGCGCCGCGCGCACCGTGGCCTCGTCGGCCAGCACCGCGGCCATGGTGCCATCCTGGGGCAGGGCCTGGATGAGGCGGCTGCGCGTCGCGAGGAGGCGCAAGGCGTCCTCCAGCCCGAGCACTCCCGCGACGTGGGCCGCGACGTACTCGCCCACGCTGTGTCCCATCACGGCGTCCGGCTTCACGCCCCAGGAGCGCCAGAGCTCCGACAGCGCATAGCCCAGCGCGAACAGGGCCGGCTGGCTGTAGCGCGTCTGGTGGATCCGTTCGGCGTCTTCGCCAGGGGCCGGATACAGGACGGACAACAGGGGCAAATCGAGGTGCGGGCGCAGCAGCGCATCACACCGCTCCAGCGCTTCACGGAAGACGGGCTCGCTGTCGAAGAGCTGGCGTCCCATGCCCGCGTACTGCGCGCCCTGACCCGGGAAGAGGAAGACCACCCGTGGCCGGGCGCTCCGCTGGACCTCGCCCTGGTGCTGGCCGGGGAGGGGGCGGCTGTTCAGGAACGCATCGAGCTGCGCGGACAGCTCCGGGAGGGAGCCCGCCGTGGTGCTGAAGCGGTGGGCCCAGGCGTCGCGTCCGGTGTTGGCCGTGAAGCAGACGTCCGCCAGTGCTGGCGCGTCCGGTGCGGAGAGCCGGGACTGATAGCGCTGGACCAGCTCGCGCAGGGCCGGCGCGGTCCGGGCCGACAGCGTCAGCAGGTGGTGCGCGCGCTCGGGAGCGGCCGTGGCGGTGGAGGCCCGGCGCGGGGCCTCGCCCACGATGACGTGCGCGTTGGCGCCGCCGAAACCAAACGAACTGAGCCCCGCGAAGCGCGCCCCTGTCTCCGACGTCCACGGCTCGCGGCGGGTCGGGATGTGGAACGCAGTCGGATCCAGCGAGACGTGCGGGTTGAGCGTGCGGAAGTGCACCTGCGGAGGGATCTCCGAGTGCTGGAGCGCGAGGACGATCTTCACCAGCCCCGCGATGCCCGCCGCCGACTCCAGGTGCCCGATGTTCGCCTTCACCGAGCCGACGAGGCAGCGCTGTTCGGCGCGGCCCCCGGGCCGAAGCGCGGCCTTGAGCGCCTCCAGCTCGATGGGGTCTCCCAGCGTCGTGCCGGTGCCATGTGCCTCGACGTAGCTGATATCTCCGGCGGACAGCCCGGCCTGCCGCAGCGCCTGCTGGATGACCTCCTGCTGCGCGAAGCCGTTGGGCGCGGTGAGCCCGTTGCTGGGCCCGTCATGGTTGACCGCCGAGCCGTGGACGACCGCGAGGATGGCGTCCCCCGCGGCCTGCGCGTCCGCCAGCCGCTTGAGCACGACGACGCCGCAGCCCTCGGAGCGCACGTAGCCATCCGCCGCCGCGTCGAAGGTCTTGCAGCGCCCGTCCGGCGCCATCATCCCCGCCCGCGAGAAGGCGATGTTGAGATCCGGGTTGAGGATGAGGTTCACGCCGCCCGCGAGCGCCAGGTCGCACTCGCCGACGCGCAGGCTCTGGCAGGCGAGGTGGAGGCCCACCAGCGAGGAGGAGCACGCGGTGTCCACCGCCATGCTCGGGCCCCTCAGTCCCAACAGGTACGACAGCCGGTTGGCCGCGATGCTGTGCGCGTTGCCCGTGCCCGCGTACGCGTCCAGCAGTGACGGGTCTCCGAACTGTCGCTGCGCGTAGTCGCTGCTGCTGATGCCCACGAACACGCCCGTGCGGCTGCCCCGGAGCGCGTGCGGCGCCTGCCCTCCGCGCTCCAGCGCCTCCCAGGCCACCTCCAGCAGCAACCGCTGCTGCGGATCCATCCGCGCCGCCTCATGGGGCGAGATGCCGAAGAACAGCGGATCAAACCCATCCACCTGCTCCAGGAACCCGCCCCAGCGCGTGTTCATCGTCCCGGGGTGCGTCGGATCCGGGTGGTAGTAGCGCTGCGTGTCCCACCGGTCGGCGGGGACTTCGGTGATGGCATCGCCGCCGCGCTGAAGCAGGCTCCAGAAGGCCTCCGGCGTGGGCGCCCCCGGGAAGCGGCACCCCAGCGACACGATGGCGATGGCGCCCTCCGAAACCGCCGCCGGAAGCACCTTCGCCGCCGGGCGCTCCGGCTCCGGGGCGCGCCCCAGGTGCAGGCTCACGGCGGTGATGGTCGGGTGCTGCCAGACGAGGGTGGGGGACACGTCCCGCCCCAGCCATTCGCCCAATTCCCCGGAGAGGAAGACCGCGTCCTTCGACGTCAGCCCGTAGTCGACGAAGGGCGTGTCCGCGTCGATGGCCTCCACGGCCAGGTCCGTGCTCCGAGCCACGTAGTCCCGCAACCACGCGACGAGTTCTTCCCGGGAGCGGACGGCGGACGGTGTCGAGGGCTTCATGTGGGTCAGGATGGACAGGTCGAAATTCCGCTACTGTTGGAATAAAAGACAAATCTAGTAATTGTCGTTTAGCATGGAGGACACTTCTAGGTGAACTGTCGGTGGAATCCTTGAGTTCCAAAAGGATTCGGGGCTGGGCGCTGCGGACCCACGGGTGGTTGCGGATGACGTTGACTGGAATCGAGTGCTGGTCGGAGTCGGCACAGCTGGAGTGCGTCGCGGTGTGCCGCCCGGCGACGCTCGAGGTCGCGACCGCGCTGGAGGCCTCCGCGGTGGGGTTCATTGGCGCTGTCTCCCGTCAGGAGGCGGAGGACGCCTCCGGCCGGCTGTGCGAGGCGCTGACCCGCTTCGGGTGCCGGCTCTTCGACCTGGGGGACTTCCTTCCGGAGTCCGCGCGCGCGGTGAGCGACGCCTCGGTGAACCGGGTGTTCGTGCGGGACACGGCCGCGGTCGTGGGCCGTCAGTTGGTGACGGGCACCGCGGCCTTCGCCGCGCGCATCGCCGAGTTCGACGCGACGCATGCGGCGCTGGCGGAGCTGATCCACGGCGGTCCACGCGAAGCGGCTTCGGCGGAGCGAGCCGGGGCCGGCCTGGAGTTCGGGGACGTCTTCCTGCTCGACGAGGCGCGGATCCTCGTCAACCTGGGGCTGCGCAGCGACGCACGCGCCCTCCAGGGGTTCGTGGACACGGCCTGGAGCGCGGGCTTCCAGGAGGTGGGGGCCGTCAGCATCCCCGAGCACCTGGGCATCATCCACCTGGACCTGGCCTTCAACGTGCTCGGGCCCCGGGCGGTGGTGGCCCGCTCGTTCCTGAAGCACCTGCCCGTGCGCGTGCTCACGCCGGGGCAGGCACCGCAGTGGGAGTCCTTCGAGGGCTTCTTCGCGCGGCGGGGACGCAAGGTCCTCCCGCTGCCCGCCTCCGAACCCCCGTGCTTCATCTCCAACTACATCTTCCTGGGCCCCCAGCTGCTGCTGGCCTCGCAGAGCGCCGCGCCGCGACTCAAGCCGCTGGTGAAGGAACTGGGCATCGAGGTGGAGGGCGTGGACATCGCGGCGCTTGAACGGGGCAACGGCAGCGTCCGGTGCCTCACGCTGCCGCTCAAGCGCCGCGCGACCGCCTCCTGAGCGGGCCGCCCGGAGCGGACCTCAGAGGTAGTCCACCCAGCCCAGCCGCCCGCGGCTCGCGAGCACGCGTTCAATCATCAGCTCGTGCAGCGTGAGGAGCGGCTTCGCCACGTCCTCGCCCTCCAGCCGCGCGAGCGCGCCGGCCATGGCCTCCAGCGTGGACATCCCATCCGGGTGCGGCGGACGGCGCAGGCGGCGGGAGTCCGGAGACGGCGGGGGCAGCCGCATCCCCGGCAGGCGCCGCAGGCCGGGGACGCGCTGCACCATGCGCCGGGCCTGCGCCCAGCTTCCGTCGATGATCACGAGCCGCCGGGGCAGGGGACCTTCGGCCTCCGGCGCGTCGGGGAACAGCAGCCACGTGTCCGAGCCGTCCCCCAGCACCGACGCATCGAAGGGCTGACCGGGCGCGCCATAGGACACGATGCTGCAGCGGGGCAGGGCCAGCGCCGCGATGCGCGCGGTGTTGGTGCTCTTCTCCGCCTCCTTGTTGTGGCGGATGACGAGCAGCTCCGTGCGCGTGGGCACGACGGGGACCTGCGCGCACAGACACCACGCCGCGGGCAGGTAGCACCGCGCACAGCGACCCGCGAGGTCCTCCGGGGTCCGGGACCTCATTTCGCCGTGCGGTAGCGCTCCATCAGTGTCCGCGCCTCCCGCAGCTTCTCCTCGACGAAGCGGTCATCCGCGTCCGGTTCGTACTCCGCGTCCGGCGGATCCAACTGGAACAGGGCGGACAGGCTCGCGGGGGCGACCTCCAGCCACTCGGAGGTGCGGTTGAGCGCGGCCTGCCGGCGTCCGGCGAAGGTCTCCGGCCCGTCCTCCGGGCCACAGCGACAGATGCGCGCCGAGTCCCCCGACACGTCCACGTAGAGGCCCAGCACCTCCGCGTCCACCTCCGCCGCCAGCGCGCAGGTAGCCTCGCTGACGTAGGCGGCCATGGCCTGCGCCGCCGAGCGCTCCGTGAGCGAGCGCACCAGGTACACCTGCCACCCGGCCTCCGTGAGCGCGCCGGCCTCGGTGAGGGGGGCCAGCTCCGCGGGGGGGGCCTGGATGCGCGACAACAGCCGACGCACCGGGACCTCCAGCCGCTCGAGCCGGGCGTTCGACGCGGGGCAGAAGAAGACCACGCGGTACTCTCGGCTGTCGGCGGCGGTTTCCATGGGCATACGGCTGTGCCCAAGAGGACCAAAGGACTCCCCACGCACGCAAGGGGGAGTTTGGGCCTGGAACGCTTCTCTTCCTCCCCGCCGCCCTTGAAGGCCCGGCGCCCGGGCCCGCGGGCGTCCGCCCCGATGCGGCGAAACAGGAATTCCAGGGGGGACCGTTCCAGCCGACCTGACAGGCCGTGCCACGGCGCGTGACGCACCAGGAGGGTCGCTCCGTGACGTGTCACGGCATCCCATCCGCGGCGGCGAAATTCGGCCGGAACCCGCGAGGGGCTGGTGCATGCTGGAGCCCGTTCCCGCTTCGGGCGGGGCATGGAACACCCGGAGGCATGGCGCACCCATGGAGAGGAATTGATCCGGGAACACATGGATGTCTGTCTATTCCATGCAAGGAATTGGCGTCTGGTTGAAGTGTTCCAGCCGCACTGCCAGTTGCGTTGCCAGAAGAAGCGTCCTGGCGCTTGTCGCATCCGTGAGAAAAAAAGAATCCGACCCTCGGCGTTCTCTGAGGGAAGGGAGGCGGTCGCATGGTGCCAGGGAGGGAGGAGCCCCCTGTCCGGGAGGGCTCTGGAGGGGAATTCGCCGCTTTCGCGATCCGCCATCAGCCGGTGCTGGTCGCCATCGCGCGCAACGTCTGTGGGCGCAATGCCAGTGATTGTGACGACCTGGTGCAGGACGTGCTGTTGCGGGCGCTCCTGCAATGGGAGCGTCTCAAGCGCTGGCCGGAGCCGGCGCGGCGGGCGTGGCTGGTGCGCGTGCTGCACAACCGGTTCCTGGATCAGTGCCGGCGGCAGGGCGCTGAGACGGACCGGAGGGTGGATCTGCACAACGTCCACATGCTCTTCGAGGATCCGGAGGACGCGCCGGAGCCCGAACAGTGGGAGTGCGTCACGGAGGATGAGTTGCGCCAGGCGGTCGCCCGGCTCAATGAGAAGCTGCGTCAGGCGTTCGAACTGCATGCGCGCGGCCTGCGCCATGCGGAGATCGCCCGTCGGATGAACACCCCCAGCGCGGGAACGGTGGGCACGTGGCTCTTCCACGCCCGCCGCCGCCTCAAGGCCATGCTCCACGACACGGCGGAACGCCGCCGCCAGGAGAGGGAACGATGAGCACCGCGTGTGAGGACCTGCGGCCCCTTTTGGATGGGGAGCTGGCCCCGGAGGACCAACGCCGCGTTCGCGGTCACCTGGCGGGTTGCGAGGCGTGCGCCGCGCGCTTCCATGACCTGCTGCAACTGGAGGTGCTGGCGAGGCTGGCGCTGGAGGACGCCGCGGAGAGCGAGCGCTGGGTGTCCGCCCGGCGGGTGCGCGAGGACGTGCCGGGCTCCTGGGACGAGGACGTGCCGGCGAACTGGCCCGGCGACGCCCTCGCGGCCGACGCGCCCCCACCGCCCGAGCACCTGGAAGGACGCGCCTGGCACCAGGGCGCGCGCCGCTTCCGTCGCCGCTGCCCGGGCTGCGCCTCCTGCTGCCCGTGGTTCGCGGAAGGCGAGAAGGTGGAGGCCCTCAGCGCTCCCCGGTGGCCCTGCCCGCGCGCCAGCCGCGCCGGTGGGACGCTGCTGCGCCCCCGGCCGCGCCGCTGACCCGTTTCCCCCCGCACCGCCTGCGCTTCCCGGGCACCTCACGGGCAGAGCAGGCGGGCGGGCACAGCGCATTTTTCTTGTGCGAACGGCACCAAGGATTCCCCCCGCTCGCGTTTCGAGAGTGACGGGAGGCGGCAACCCGACCACGGGCTGCGACGCGCGATGGACCTCTGGTGCAAGAAGCTCTACCGGTTCCTGGATGGCGAGCTCGAGTCGGGTGACGAGGAGCGCTTCCGGCTCCACCTGGCCCTCTGCCGCGCCTGCGCCAGCGGTCTGCATGATGCGATGCAACTGGAGATGCTCAGCGTCCAGGCCCTCTGTGGCGCGGTGGCCCACAACGATGCCCCCGCGCCTCCGGAGGAGTCCCGATCCACGGTCCGCTTCGCCAGTCTCCGGGGCTGGAAGGGCCAGGTGCTGGGAGCGTTCGTGGCCATGGGCCTGGGTGCGCTCTGTGCGTTCCTGTCCACGCCGGGCCTCTCTTGGGGGGACACGTGGCATGCCGACGCGTCCGCGCGGGGGATGGAGGCGCGCATCGCCTATCCGGCCGCGGACCGCTACCTGCCCTATGTCCCCGCCAGGACGGGCACCCCGGAGAAGGCGGCCCTGCTGACGGAGCCCCCCGTGTCCCTGCGGACACTGGCGGAGATGGAGGATCAGGGCGACCTGCACGGCATCGCGGCGGCCTACCTCGTGCGTGGCGAGCTGCGTCAGGCCGCGGACTTCCTGTCGCGCAGCGCGCCCTCGGTGGACCGGGACTGCGACTGGGCGGTGCTGGCGATGGCGGCGGGCAACCTGGAGGGCGCGCTGCACATCCTGGAGGGCGTGCTGCGTGAGGTTCCGGACCATCCCCAGGCTCAGTGGAACCGGGCGTTGGTGCTCCGGGCGCTGGGCCACCCGCTCCAGGCGGCGGAGGCCTTCGAAGCCGTGGCGCGTCAGGGGGAGCCGGGGTGGAGCGAAGAGGCCGGAATCCGGGCCCGCGCCCTGCGGGCCGGCGCGCACCCTCCGAATTGAATGGGGAGCAACCCAAGGATTTTGCCGATCGGCGTCTAATTATCGAGGCACGGTGAGCGGCGGCGACGGTGGAAATGCAACACCGCACCCAGGGGGGACGCGATGTATCGCATCGAAGCGTGGAGCCAGGGGGACGGCGCGATGTGGGCGCTCGGTACCAACGGGGGCGCGGAAGTGCGGACGGAGGGCGAGGCCCGGGGATTCCAGGGGCCTGGGGCCAACGCCGAAGGGGATGAGGACGTGTCGACCTTCGACTTCGAGGAAAGCGACCTGGAGCTGGTCGCCAGCTACTGACGTCACGGCGCGCGCGCGGTTTGGGTGTCCGCGCTCCACGGCGGCCTTCGGGGGAGGGCCGCCCACTTCTAGAGGATCCGCCAGCCCGTACGATCTGGGCGGATCCGGGTGTCCCGGACCGGGGGGGACGGGACCCGGAAGTGCGAGGGAGCGGGGAAGCCCGAGCGGGTGAGCAAGCAGGCTGCGCCCCAGGTCCTTCGCTCCCGGAGCCTTGAAGGTTCCGGGGGCGGAGGACTTCGGTTGAGCGCGCTACGCTCCAGGCCCTCATCCCGACCCGGAGTTCCCGACATGAAGTGCCCACGTGTGGCCCTGTGGCCCTTGCTGGGGTGCTGGATGGCCTGCGCCACCGCGCCCGTCCGAGCCCCCGTTTCCGAACCGCCGGCCCTGGTCCCGACACCGTCGCGGGCGCTGGCCCTGCGCGAGTCCTGGCTGACCGAGCGCCACGGGCTGCTGCTCGACATGATGCGCCGTCACGGCGTGGGCATGTGGGTGGTCGTCAACGAGGAGTTCCACGACGATCCCCTCACGGGCTGGGTGGCCCCGCCGCTGCCCTACGCGGGCAACCGCGACGTGTTCGTCTTCGTGGACGCGGGCGACGCGGGCCTGAAGCGGATCGCGCTGACGGGCTACGCCACGGAGGTCGTGAACCGCTTCTTCGAGCGGCCCGACGAAGCACGCAAGCCGCAGGAGGTGCTCGCGGAGCTGGAGGCGAAGTACCACCCGCGCACCATCGCGCTGGGCATGGGCGGCAAGCGCGGGGTGACGCGCAGCCTGACGCATGACTCCTACCAGTGGCTGGCGGAGGCGTTGGGCCCCCAGGCGCAAGCGCGCTTCGTGAGCGCGGCGCCGCTCATCGAGGAGTACCTGGACACGCGGCTGCCCGAGGAGTTCGCGCCGTACCGCGACCTGGTGGTGCTGACGGAGTCGCTGGTGAAGCGGGCGCTCTCCAACGAGGTGGTGGTGCCCGGCAAGACGACGGTGGGCGAGGTGCGCCGCTGGCTGTACGACGCGCTGTGGCAGGCGCGCGTCACCACGTGGTTCGAGCCGGACCTGCGCGTGCAGCGGCAGGGGATGAAGGACGGCTTCTCCCGCGGGTTCCTGGCGGTGGCGGACGAGGCGGTGGTCATCCAGCGCGGGGACCTGGTGCACGTGGACTTCGGCGTCACGGCGCTGGGGCTGAACACGGACTGGCAGAAGATGGCCTACGTGCTGCGGGACGGAGAGCGGGACGTGCCGGAGGGGCTCAAGCGCGCGCTGGCGAACACGCACGCGCTCCAGGACGCGCTGATGCTGCGCGCGTCGCGGCCGGGGCGCTCGTCCGCGGACGTCTACGACGCGACGATGGCGGAGATGAAGCAGAAGGGCATCGAGGCCAAGGTGTACAGCCACCCGCTGGGAGCGCAGGGCCATGCGTTGGGCGCCTCCATCGACTTTCGCGCGGCCTCGCGCCAGGACGCGCCCCGGGTGTTGCGCAAGGGGTCATACCTGGCGGTGGAGCTCAACACCGTCACCGCCGTGCCAGAGTGGGGTGGGCAACAGGTGGCGGTGATGCAGGAAGATCCGGCGTACCTGACGGACGAAGGATGGAAGTTCTTCGTACCCCGGCAGGACGCCTTCTATCTCATCCATTGACGACACGAAGGGAGCGGACGTGATGCGCGCAGGCAGGCCATGGACGACATTCGGACGGAAGGGCCGGACGCGCTTCGCGCTGGCGCTCCTGAGCGGCGCGGTGGGGTGTGCTTCTCCCGTGGGAGACGACGCACCGCCTGAGACTTCCGCGCGACAGGAGCGCCCCCTGGTGGCGGAAGAAACGCTCCGGCCGCCGCACGCGGTGGACAGCCTGTTGAGCCTGCTCGACCAGACGGCCGCGGTGGTGGAGGGGGACGTCACGGACCTGCGCTCCGAGTACTCCCCACGCACGGGCCCGTGGACGGTGGTGACGTTGGGGGACGTGCGGACGCATCTGGGGGAGGCGCCCGGGGAGCTCCGGCTCAAGCAGGTGGGCGGGTTGCTGCCGGACGGCCGTCAGCTCGTGGTGAGCCACGTGCCCCGCTTCGTCCGGGGGGCGCGCTACGTGGTGTTCCTGCGCAACACCGGATGGAGCCTGTCGCCGGTGCTCGACGAACAGGCCTTCCGCGTGGAGTCGGTGGGCGGGCGCGAGGTGCTGGTGGGCGCCGAGGGCGGACTCGTGTCCGGCCTGGGGTCCGCGGGCGTGCGGCAGACGGCGCCGGTGTTCGAGACGGTGGACCTGACGGGCGCGCGTCCGGCCCTGCGCGCGGGCGTGGAGGCCGCGGTTCCGGAGGCGCTGGGACGTGAGGCGTTCGTGTCCCTGCTGCAGAACCACCTGCGTGCGCGGGGACTCAGCGTGACGGGGGCGTTCCGCGAGGAGCCGGTCGTCACCGCGTCGGCGCTGTCCGTGTCGGTGACGCCCGCGTCCGGGCAAGTTCCGGCGAAGGGTCTCACTCCCTCCCAGCCCGAGCGGGACATCCCGCCCGGTCGGCCTTGAGGTCCACCATGAAGACACTTGCCTTGAAGAACATGGGACTCGCGGGCTTCGTCGCGGTGCTGGCGCTGGTGGGGCTGGAGGCGCGGGCCGCCGCCTGGGACACGTGCAATGGCTCGCCGGTGAAGTGGTACTCCGGGCCGGTCGTGTACCGGAACCGGTGCAGCATCCCGGACTCCGGCAACGTGAACACGGCGTACTGGAACGGGCTGAGGCAGTGGGACGACCTGTCGCACATCGTCAGTGGCTTCAACGTGAATCCGGCGACGGACTGCGCGTTGGACCACAGCGACGGTCAGAACGAGATTGGCCTGTGCGACCGGGCAGCCATCGACGGGAACAACGGGGTGACGTACTCCACGGTGGGCGTGTGCTTCATCGGGAGCAACGGCATCGACGAGGCGGACGTCTGCATCGCCAGCGACCTGGACTTCACGCCGCGCACCGGGAACGCGTTCGGCACGTCGGGCCGGAGCACGTTCGTGCACGAGGCGGGGCACTTCTTCGGCTTCAAGCACGAAGGAGGGCACAGCATCCTGCGCACGTCGCCGCCGCACCTGGTGACAGGGGGCTATGAGTCCTCCACGCTGTGGCCGACGAACGCGCAGGGCATGCGCGACCTGTATGGCTATTCGCTGACGAAGCCCAACCTGTTGCCCGCCGCGATGGGCGTGGTGGGGGATGTGGCGCAGACGTTGGATCCCGCGCTCACGCGTTCTGTGTGCCGCAACACGGCGACGACGGTGAAGTTCTACGTGGGCAACCTGGGCAACGCGGCGACGGGGACGTATTCGATGCGCGTGCGCCTGAGCCCGACGGCGCCGCCGCTCGGGTACAGCGAGTCCTCGAACGTCGTGGCCACGTTCAGCCACTCGATGGGGGCCTTCGCGGAGGGCACCTATTCGCTGGGCTTCACGGTGCCGGCCGCTCTGCCCTTCAACACGTACTACGTCTACCTGGACCTGGATCCGGCCGGCGCGGTGGATGAGCTGCGGGAGAACGACAACACCACCGTCAGCGCGATGCTCCTGCGGGTGGAGTGCTGAGCGTGCGGACAGGGGCCCTGATGGCGCTGTTGCTCGTTGGGGCCTGCGCGAAGCCGAAGGAGGAACGGGCGCGACCGGTGGAGACGCTCACCGCCGCGCCGGTGTCCCCCGCGAAGTCCGCGGCCCTGAAGGCGCCCGAGCGTCCCCAGCCGCCGGGCGCCGTCTTGGTGAGGACAGACGCGGGCACCTTCGAGGCTCCCTCCGTGCGGCTCATCGCCACGTTCACGGAAGGGGCCGCGCCTGCGACGTTGGAGGTCGCGCTGAGTGCACAAGCGGAAGACGGACGTCATTGGGCGGTGCTGGTGCCTGTCGAGCCCATGTTCCCGGAGAAGAAGCACGCCACGGCGCGGCTGACGACGAAGCCCCTGCGGGTGGGGATGGCTTCCGCGGAGGTCCGCACTCCGTCCGGTTCTCTGCTGCTCGCGAATGATGGGACGGTTGAGCTGGAGGTCACCGGACGCGAGGCGCGCGGCACGGTGCGGACGAAGGAGGCTGGCCTGTCAGCATCGTTCCAGGGGCCACTCTCCATTGAGTGCATGGTGCCGGCCGCGTGGTTGCAGCAGGCGGATGGGAAGGAATCACCTGGGGCGCCCGTGCCGGTGGCCGCGCCGTCCGCGCAGGCTTCGGCGGTCGTGCCTGACGAAGCCCAGAGCACGGCGCGGTGTCGTGACTTGAAGGCGCACTTCCGCTGAGCGTGCGTCAATCCGCGTCCTGACCCGCCCGCCCGCTCACGTCCGCCCAGGTGAGCCCGAAGCGGGTCAGGTACTTCCGCAGCCGGTCCGCGTCATTGACGCTCTTCTTCTGCGCGCGCGACTGCGCGAACAACGCCCGGCCCGCGTCCGACAGCGAGCGCGCCGAGCGACACACGCCCACCACGTCCGCCAGTTGCACGCGGTCGAACCGATCCAACTCCGCCGCGCGCACCGGGCCCAGCACCTCCGCCAGCACATCCTCCGTGCCCGCCGTCGCGGCCCCCGCCGGCCGCCACTGCGTGCGCAGCCGCTCCAGCTCCTCCTCCACCACCTCGCGCGTCATCCGTCCCCCGTTGGCCAGGGTGGACATGCGCAGCACGGCCGCGTTGAGGTCGCGGAAGTTGCCATTCCACCGTCCCTCCGGCGACGTGGCGAAGCGCAGGAAGTGCTCCTGGGCTTCCTTGCTCATCGTCACCCGCGTCCCCAGCGCCTGCGAGGCCTGATCCAATTCGAAGAGCAGGTTGGGCGCGATGTCCTCCGGGCGCTCGCGCAGCGCGGGCAGTCGGAACGTCCACAGGTTGATGCGCGCGAGCAGGTCCTCGCGGAAGCGGCCCCGCTCCACATCCAACTGGAGGTCGCGGTTGGTCCCGGCGATGAGCTGGAAGTCGCTCTCCACCTCCTTGTCCGCGCCCACGGGCAGGAACCGCTTGTCCTCCAACGCGCGCAGCAGCATGGCCTGCTCGTCCGCGCCCAGCTCTCCAATCTCATCCAGGAACAGCACGCCCCCGTGCGCCTGTCGCATCAACCCTGGCCGGTCGCCCACCGCGCCCGTGAAGGACCCCTTCACATGGCCGAAGAGCGTGGACATCGCGCCATCGCCGCGCAGCGTGGCGCAGTTCAGGTCCACGAACGGGCCCGCCACCTGGTTGCGCGCCTTCTTCAGCGCGTAGATGCGCCGGGCGAGCTGCGACTTGCCCGCCCCCGTGGGCCCCGTCAGCAGGAGCGGCGCGCGGGACTGCACCGCCACCTGCTCGATGCGCTCGATGAGCCGGTTGAAGGCGGCGTTGTGCGTGTCGATGCCGGACTTGAGGAAGGACAGGCCTTCGCGCTGTTGCTGCCGGAATCTCGCGGCCAGCGTGTCGTAGTTCGACAGGTCCAGGTCGATGATGGCGTGCGAGCCCGTCGCCGAGCGCTTCCCCGCGTTTCCCGGCGACGTCTGCACCAGCCGCCCCGGAATCAGCCGGCTCTCCACCAAGAGGAACATGCAGATCTGCGCGATGTGCGTGCCCGTGGTGATGTGCACCAGGTAGTCCTCTTCTTCCGGATGGAAGGGGTGTGCGCGCACGTGATCCAACAGCGCGCCGTACGTCTCCTCCAGGTTCCACGGGTCGCGGATGGGCAGGGACGTCAGCCGCACCTCCGTCTCCGGTGACACCTGGGCGATGTCCTCCTGAATCCCCGTGGCCATGGACGCGGCCCGGGGTGGGTGCAGCAGCTCCAGCCGGTGCACCACCAGGTCCTCCTGCTGGCACAGCGCCACCGTGGGCCGCCAGCGCGTCCACCGCTGCGTCCCCGACCCCGTGTCCAGCGTCGTCCCCAGCATCCCGAACACGACCGTCCGGCGCACCTTCGCTTTTTGAGCCATCAGGATAGGTATTTATCCCATGGGATAGGGATTTCCACCCCCGACCAGGAGCCCCACCCGGAAACAGCGTTGGCACGGCGGCTGCTCTAGCTCCCCCCCGTGACCGGGACGAAAGAGCCCGGGCGAACGACCGAAAGGTGCAGGCCATGAACCGCGAGAACACGAACTACGAAGTGCTGTCGGACGAAGCGGGTCGCCCCATCAAGGCGTGGACGGTGGGTGTGCCGTTCGAGGACGAGGCGAAGCAGCAGCTTCGCAACCTCCGGGGCCTGCCCTTCATCCACAAGTGGGTCGCGGTGATGCCGGACGTGCACCGCGGTTACGGCGCGACGGTCGGGAGCGTGGTGCCCACGGTGGGTGCGGTGGTGCCGGCGGCGGTGGGCGTGGACATCGGATGCGGGATGATCGCCGTGCGCACGACGCTGCGCGCGGATCAGCTGCCGGACTCGCTGCGCGGGGTGCGCTCGGCCATCGAGGCGGCCGTTCCCCACGGCCGTACCGACAACGGCGGCCGTAACGACCGGGGTGCCTGGAAGGATGCTCCCGCGACGCATACGGCCGCGTGGGCGTCGCTCGTGACGGGGTACGAGCAGATCGTCGCGAAGCACAAGCACATCGGCCGTGGGCCGCAGCTGGGTCACCTGGGAACGCTGGGAACCGGGAACCACTTCATCGAGCTGTGCCTCGATGAGTCGGATGGCGTGTGGCTGATGTTGCACTCCGGGTCGCGCGGGGTGGGTAACCGCATCGGGAGCTACTTCATCGAGTTGGCGAAGAAGGACATGAGCCGCTACCACATCCACCTGCCGGACGCGGACCTGGCGTACCTGCCGGAGGGGACGGAGCACTTCGACGACTATGTGTTCGCGGTGAGCTGGGCGCAGGACTTCGCGGCGATGAACCGCGAGCTCATGATGCGCTCGACGGTGGAGGCGCTGAAGACGAGCGGTGAGTTGCCTCCGTTCGAACTGGCCGAGTCGGCGGTGAACTGCCACCACAACTACATCTCGCGCGAGCACCACTTCGGAAAGAACTGCTTCGTGACCCGCAAGGGCGCGGTGCGGGCGCGTGAAGGCGACATGGGAATCATCCCCGGCAGCATGGGGGCGCGTTCGTACATCGTCCGTGGGAAGGGGAACGCGGATGCCTTCCACTCGTGCAGCCACGGCGCGGGCCGCGTGATGTCGCGCACCGAGGCGAAGAAGCGCTTCTCGCTGGATGACCACGCGAAGGCGACCGAAGGCGTGGAGTGCCGCAAGGACGTGGACGTGATTGACGAGACGCCGGCCGCGTACAAGCCCATCGATGCCGTGATGGCGGCGCAGGCGGACCTGGTGGAGGTCGTCCACACGCTCAAGCAGGTGGTGTGCGTGAAGGGATAGCCGACGCAGTCCTTCCCACCCGCCGTCCAGCCGAGGTCCCCATGCCGGGATGACGATGCCGAGGCGCCCGTTCCCCCCAAGAGGTCCCGCAAGGGCCGTTAGGGTGGGGGAGCGGGCGCCGCTATTTTTTATCAGGGATGGGATGCTGCATCCGTCCGCGAGCGCCACGAAGGAGCACGACGCACATGGTTCGCATCGATGGTTCACAGGGTGAGGGGGGCGGCCAGGTGCTGCGCACCGCGCTGGCGTTGTCGCTGGTGACGGGGACTCCGTTCGAGATGATCAACGTGCGCGCCGGCCGCGACAAGCCGGGCCTGCTGCGCCAGCACCTCACCGCCCTCAAGGCCGCGGAGGCCGTGGGCGCCGCGGAGGTGATGGGCGCGGAGCTGCGCTCGACGCGGCTGTCCTTCCACCCGCGCGCGCTGACGGCGGGCAACTACCACTTCGCGGTGGGCTCGGCGGGCAGCGCGACGCTGGTGCTCCAGACGGTGCTGCCCGCGCTCCTGCACGCGGAAGGTCCGTCCACGCTGATGCTGGAGGGCGGGACGCACAACCCGGCGGCGCCGCCGTTCGACTTCCTGGAGAAGACGTACCTGCCGCTGCTCAACCGCATGGGGCCGCGCGTGGAGGTGACGCTGGAACGCCCCGGCTTCTATCCGGCCGGCGGCGGGAAGTTCCGCGTGAACATCCAGCCGGCGAAGTTGCAGCCGCTGCACCTGATGGAGCGCGGCCGGGTGCTGCGGCGCGAGGCGGTGGCCCAGGTGGCGGCCATCCCCTTCGACGTGGCCCGGCGCGAGCTGGAGACCGTGGCGGGCGTGCTGAAGCTGCGGGAGGACCAGCAGCGGCCGGAGGAGCTCAAGCGCGCCTTCGGTCCGGGCAACGTGCTGCGCGTGGAGGTGGAGAGCGAGCACGTGACGGAGGTGTTCACCGGCTTCGGTGAGCGCGGCAAGCGGGCGGAGCTGGTGGGCGAGCAGGTCGCCGCCGAGGTGAAGCGCTACCTGGACGCTGAAGTCCCCGTGGGCGAGCACCTGTGCGACCAGCTGCTGTTGCTGCTCGCGCTGGCGAAGGGCGGCAGCTTCCGCACCCTGGCACTGGATGGCCATGCGTTCACGCAGCGCGAGACGATGGCCCACTTCCTGGACGTGAAGATCGACGTCCGCGAGGTGGCGCGCGACGTGTGCGACGTGACGGTGCGCGGCTGATTCATGACAGGGCCTCGTCCGGCCGGCTGCCTGGCGGACGAGGTGTCCTCCCGAGCGGGGGACAACCCGTGACGTTACCTGGAGTCCTTCCTACGTTGGTGACTCGTGGGGGAGGATTCACGCGTGGCGGAAGTCCCTGAGGTCGAAATCATCGTCCGCGATTTGAAGCAGGCCGTGGTGGGCCGCCGCTTCGTGGATGCGCAGGTGCTGGTGCCCACGGCGGTGCGCTTCGCCTCGCCGGAGGACTTCATCCAGAACCTGCGGGGCAGGCGGGTGCTCTCAGCGGACCGCCGCGCCAAGTTCATGCTGCTGACGCTGGATGACGGGCAGACGTTGGCGTTGCACTTCATGCTGTGGGGCGAGCTGGCGCTCCGGCCCGTGGGAAGTGAGCGGCCCCCGGCGACGCTGGTCATCCTCACGCTGGAGGGCAATGAGGAACTCCAGCTCACCGACACGCTGGGTTACGCGCGTGTGGCGTTGGGCCCGACCCAACTGCTGGCCTCCCAGTTGAAGCTGGCGGAGCTGGGGCCAGAGGCGCTCGACGACACCTTCACCCCGGAGCTGCTGGCCCAACTGCTGCGCCGTCGCCGCAGTCCGCTCAAGACGGTGCTCCTGAATCAGCGCGTGCTCGCGGGGCTGGGCAACCGTGACGCGGACGAGAGCCTGTGGGCGGCGGGCATCGATCCCAGGCGGCTGGCCTCGTCGCTGTCGCCCGCGGAAATCCTCAAACTGCACCGGGGCATCAGCGACGTGCTGGAAGAAGGACTGCGCCTGCGCGGTACGCAGCGCGACCTGTTCGGCGTGCAGGGCAAGGCGCTGCACCGGCGCAACATCTTCGGCAAGACGGGGGCCCCGTGTCCTCGCTGCACCACGCCCGTGTCGCACCTGCGCATCGGCGGTCGCAATACGCACTGGTGCGCGCACTGCCAGCCCGCGGACGGCCCCGCCCCCGACGCTCCCGCCCAGACGTCACTGCTCTGACGAGGCGTCCGCGCGGACCTCATCGCTGCGAACAGCAGCCCTGCCAGTCCCGAGCGTGCGAGCCCCTCAATGCGCTGGTATGAAACGGGCGTGTCCGACGTTCCCGCCGCCACGCCCCTGCCCCTCGACGAAGCGCTGCTGCGCGCGAGCGAGGAGAACGCGCTCCCCAGCTACTACCAGTCCAGCGTGCGCCCGCTGCTACGCGACCCGGAAGGGCGCTGGCCTTCGTGCTGTGGCGGAGGCTGCGAGCCGTGCGCGCAGACGCTCACTCGGGTCGCCGTGCGCGCGTTGGAGCTGATGGGCACGCCCCGCCAGAGCCCGCTGCCCGACTTCTAGGCCTGGGAGCCGACTCCCCGGGTCGTCAGAACAACCGGGTGCCCAATCCCACGCGCGCGTTGAAACCCAGACGCGTATGCCCCGCGCCGGCGCGCTCCTGGAATGTCTCCACGCCCAGTTGCCCCGCCGCGAGCAGCGACAACCCGCTGCCCAGGTACACCTCCACGCCCGCGCCGCCCAGGGCCTGGAAGCGCCGCTGCTTGTCGCCCGTGAGTCCCAGGTCGATGGGCAGGTCCACCAATCCCAGCAGCGCCACGGTGTCCGCCACCCGGTAGCTCGCGACGAGCCCCGGCAGGATGCGCACCAGCACGCCGGAGAAGTTGTCCGCGTCCATGTGCGTGGCGCCCGAGTTGAGCACCAATCCCACGCCCAGCGTCGGCGCCAGCTGCAACGCTCCCCGCCGCAGCACCTCCTTGCGGCCCAGCACCTCCAGCGACGCGCCCAGCTTGAACCAGTCGAAGCGCCCGCGCGCCTCCATCTCGAAGCCGCCAATGCCCTGACGGAACCCCACGCCCACCTCCGGCGCGCCCGTGTAGCCATAGAGCGCCGTGGCGCCCGCGGGCAGCATCACCGGCGCCACCACCGAGCCCAACGGGTCCTCACTGGAGAACGCGGGCCCGGAGTCCTGGGCGGAGGACACGGCGGGCACGACGAGGAAGGTCAGCAGCAGGACGAGGCGCGTCATGGGCGCGCACCCTAGCGTGAGAAACACGATGGCCAAAACCCAACGATTCCAGGGACTTGGGGGCAGGTTGTGCATTCGGCTCGGTTCCCTGGAAGAATGGGGAATCCATGGTTGCCTACCTCCACTCCGCGCCCTCCACCGCAGCGTCCACGCCCTCCGGAGGTCGCTCCGCACTCGACCTGTCGGGTGAGGTGGCAGGAGGCTCCGTGCTGGTGGTGGGCGAGGTGTCGCGTCCGGAGGTGACGGAGGCGCTCCGCGCGGAGGGCTTCGAGCCCGTGCACGTGGAGGGCATGCGCGACGCGTTGGCGCGACTGGCCTCCGCGGAGGCTCTGCCCCGGCTGGTGGTCATCGACGCGGAGCTGCCGGACGGGGATGGCTTCAGCCTCTGCGGGTTGCTCCGGGCGGACGCGAAGGTGGAGCACCTCCCGGTGTTGCTGGTGGCGCGTCAGCAGGAGGAGTTCCACCGCGACCTGGCCGCGGGCGTGGGCGCGGACGAATACCTGGTGGAGCCGGTGGACGCCCGGGACGTGGCGGTGCTCGCGCGGCTCAAGGCGGGACGGCGCGGCGAGCAGGACGTCTACGACGCGCACACCGGGAGGCTGCCGCTGGTGCACCTGGTGCGCGCGCTCCTGTCCGGCGTGCGCTCGGGGCGGGTGACGCTGTCGGAGGACACGGGCGCCTTCACCTTCCGCCACGGCCTGCTGGTGGACGCGTCCTTCCACGGCGAGCGCGGCAGCCTCGCGTTCCGGCGCCTGCTGTGTTTCGGCGCGGGCGGCTACACGGTGACGTTCGGGCCGGAGCTGCACCGGGGCTCCTTCTCCATGGACCGCGCGTACCTGTGCGAGCAGGTGGTGCCGGACCTGGAGCGCTTCGAGGTGCTGCGCGTCCGGGGCCTGCCCCTGGCGGCGCGGCTCACGGTGGACTTCAACCGGCTGGCGCGCGAGCTGCCCACGCTGCCGGAGGACGTGGAGCAGGTGGTGCGGCTCTTCGACGGCCGGCGCACCGTGCGCGCGATGCTGCTGGAGTGCCGCTTCCCGGAGGCGCTGGCCTACGAGGCGGCCACCCGGCTGTTCATGCTGGGCGTGCTGGTGCCCGCCATCCTCGTGGAGGAGCGCGAGCGCGCCCGGGAGTCCGCCGGCCCGCCGCGCCTGTTCGAGCCCGCCCCGCTGACGGGGGATGCGCCGGCTTCCGAGCCCGAGCCCACGGCGTCGTGAGCGTTTGACTCGGGCGGCCTGCTCGGGGCACAAGGCCGGGGACGTGGGCCCTCACGGGGTCCATCCTTCTTCCGAGCCGAAGTGAGCCGAAGCCGCCGCCATGTCCGGTCACAACCGATGGTCGAAGATCAAGCGCCAGAAGGCCGCGATGGGTGCGACCAAGGGCAAGCTCTACTCCAAGCTCATCAAGGAGCTGACCGTCGCCGCGCGTCTGGGCGGCGGTGACCCCTCCGGCAATGCCCGGCTGCGCGTGTCCATGGGCCAGGCGCGCGAGGCGAACATCCCCCGCGACAGCATCGACCGCGCCATCAAGAAGGGCACCGGCGAGCTGGAGGGGGCCTCGTACGAGGAGGTGACGTACGAGGGCTACGGCCCCGGCGGCGTCGCGCTCATCATCGAGTGCCTCACCGACAACCGGAACCGCTCCGCCAGCGACGTGCGCAACCTCCTGAGCAACCACGGTGGAAACCTGGGCGCGGAGGGCGCGGTGGGCTGGATGTTCCACAAGAAGGGCGTCATCGTGGTGAAGCCCGGCCCCAGCGAGGACCAGGTGATGGAGCAGGCCCTGGAGGCGGGCGCCGAGGACGTCGTCGACCAGGGCCCGGACGGCTTCGAGGTGCGCACCGTGCCGGCGGACCTGCACGCGGTGGGCTCGAAGCTGGAGGCCGCGGGCCTGCCCCTGGGCGAGCAGAAGTGGACCTTCGTGCCGCAGAACACCGTGAAGGTGGAAGGCGACAACGCGAAGCGCATGTTGAAGCTGATGGACGCGCTCGACGACAACGACGACGTGCAGCAGGTGCACGCGAACTTCGAAATCGACGAGTCCCTGATGGAGTCGCTGTCCGCGTAAGGCCCCTCTTGGGCGCGTGGGAAAGGAACGGGCCGGTGCGCGTGCTCGGCGTGGACCCTGGCAGCCGCTTCATGGGCTTCGGGGTGGTGGAGGAGAAGAAGGGGAAGCTTTTGCACCTGGGCCACGGCGTCATCAAGGTGCCGGAAGGCGCGCCCCTGGCCGAGCGCCTGAAGGAGCTGCACGCCGCGCTGTGCGCCGCGCTCGCGCGCTATCAGCCGGAGGCCGTGGCGGTGGAAGGGCTCTTCACGCACCGCAACGCGCGCAGCGCCCTGGTGCTGGGCCATGCGCGCGGCGTGGCGCTGCTCGCGGCGGCGCAGGCGGGCCTGACGGTGCACGAGTACGCGCCCGCCAGCGTGAAGAAGTCGGTGGGCGCCAGCGGCGCGGGCGGCAAGGACGCGGTGTCCCGCATGGTGCGCACGCTGCTGGGCGTTGATGAAGCGACGTTGGAGCGCGCGGATGCCAGCGACGCGCTCGCCGTGGCGCTGTGCCACCTCAACCATTTCCGCGTGGGCCTGCCCCGCGCGTCGGCGCCCGCGAACGGCAAGCGCAAGGGGGCCGCGTCGGTGCTCGCGGACCGGCTGTCGTCCGCGTACAAGCGCCCGGAGGCCCGATGATCGCTCGGCTGCGTGGCAACGTGTTGGAGAAGGGAGCAGAGGACGCCGTCATCGACGTGCAGGGCGTGGGCTACCGCGTGAACCTCTCCTCCCTCGCGCTGGGCAAGCTGCCCGCGGAGGGCCAGCCGGTGGACGTGCGCATCCGCACCGTGGTGCGCGAGGACGCCTTCGACCTGTTCGGCTTCCTCTCCGTGCCGGAGGAGGAGCTCTTCCTGCTGCTCAACAGCGTGTCGCGCATCGGCCCGCGCATGGCCCTGGGCGTGCTGTCCGGCATGGAGGTGGGGGAGCTCATCGCGGCGCTGTCGCGCGGTGAGGTGAACCGGCTCGCGAAGATTCACGGCGTGGGCAAGAAGACCGCCGAGCGGCTCGTCCTGGAGCTCAAGGACAAGGTGAAGAACATCCACGCCGAGGCCGTGGCGCGCGGCACCGCCGCACCCGTGCCCGCCGCTCCCACTGGCACCAAGGCCGACCTCATCTCCGCCCTGCTCAACCTGGGCTACAAGCAGCCCCAGGCGGAGAAGGCCGCGGACGTCGTCACCGAACGGCTGGGCCCGGACGCCACCTTCCAGGTGCTCTTCCGCGAGTCCCTCAAGGTCCTGCGCTCCACTCCCTGAACAGCGCGTCACCCCCCAGGGCAAGACGCGGTGCATCTTGGGACACGAAGTCCTTGGAAAATCCGCGCAAGTCTTATTCCCCTACGAAGTCGCGGACGTCGCCCGCCCGACGGCCTGCGCGTTCGTTGGATGCCATCCGCGATCCACGAAGCCCGGCTCACGACAAACCCAAGCGATGACGGCGTCTGGGGCGCTGGCCCGTTTCATTAAAAATATCAATTTACAGTAGGGGTGCGGGGGTCCGCGGAGGATCGCACTGCGCCTGAGGAGGCGTGTGTGATGGAGGCGTGGCGTGGTGTGTCGCTCTTCGTGCTGATGCTCTCCGGTGGGTTCGGAGTGGGGTGCGGTCCGGAGGCAGGGTGGGAAGCGGAAGTGCCGGGTGGAACGTCGGTGGCGGTGCAGGAGGCGTCCCTGGGGAGTGGTGGGGCCCAGCCCTGTGGTCGCTCACCGCTTTCAGTGGGTGACCTTCAGCCGGGCATGGAGGGGTCGAGTCCGGAGTCGCTGGTGCCGGTGGGCGTGCAGCTCTTCTACGCCGCGGATGACGGAGCCTCCGGGCGCGAGCTGTGGGTGACGGACGGGAACGAGCGCGACTCCCGGCGGGTGACGGACCTGCGGCCCGGGCCCGCGGGCAGCACCCCGCGCTTCCTCACGCGGGTGGGCGGGCGGCTCTTCTTCGTCGCGGACGACGGGGCGCACGGGCCGGAGCTGTGGCGCACGGACGGCACGTCGCAGGGCACGGTGCTGGTGGCGGACATCCGGCCGGGAGCGGCGGGCAGCGCGCCGGACAACCTGACGGTGGTGGGCGCTCGGCTATACTTCACCGCGGATGACGGCGTGCGTGGCCGCGAGCTGTGGAGCACGGACGGCACCGCGAAGGGCACGCAGCTGACGCAGGAGTTCGCGCCCGGGCCCGCGTCGCTCTTCCTGGACGACCTGACGGAGTGGAACGGGCGGCTGGCGCTGGTGGCGTACGGGGACATGTCCGTGACGCTGTGGGTGACGGAGGGCGGCACCGGCACCGCGAAGGTGTTCTTCCGGGGCCCGGCGCAGACGGTGCTCTTCGCGCTGACGCCGGTGGGCCTCGACCGCCTCTTCTTCCTCGTGGACGGGGGCCTGGGCGAAGCGGACCTCTGGGTGTCGTGGGGCCTGCCCCTCCTCACCTTCCCGCTGCGGCACTTCCCGGGGGACTACCCGTCGGAGCTCACGCCCATGGGCAACGCCGTGTACTTCATGGCCGGCGCGGAGGGCTTCTTCGGCGAGCCCGGTGACCACCGCTTCGGCGGCGAGCTGTGGAAGAGCGACGGCACGCTCCTGGGCACCCGGCGGGTGAAGGACGTGAATCCGGGGCCGGCGGGCTCGCTCCCGTCGGGGCTGACGGCGTTGGACGGGCGGCTGTACTTCGCGGCGGATGACGGCGTGCACGGCCGCGAGCTGTGGAGCACGGACGGCACGTCGCAGGGCACGGTGCTGGTGCAGGACCTGGAGCCCGGGCCCGTGGGCAGCACCCCCACCGCGCTGGCGGCGACGGACGGCTGGCTCTTCCTCTCCGCGGCGACGGCGGAGCGGGGCCGCGAGGCCTGGTACTCGGACGGCACCCCGGGCCGCGTGCAGTCCCTGCGCGACATCGCGCCCGCCGAACTGGGCTCCAACCCCCGGGGCTTCGTGCGCTCCGGAGGCTACGTCTTCTTCGTCGCCACCCACCCGGACCAGGGCGAGGAGCCCTGGGCGCTGCCCTTCCTCCTCATGGGCCGCTGTGGCCAGGGGGCGGGCTGAGGCTCACGCCGCGCGCCGCACCGCGGGGGTGG